>CAYNLL010000150.1:0-7676 GCA_964398015.1 uncultured Opitutaceae bacterium
ACCTTCGGACCTGGATGTTTTCGCCCGTCTTGGCAATTTCCTCGGTCAGAATCTCCTTAACGGTCTTCTCCGGGAGCTTGACGAAGGACTGGTCCAGCAGGCACACCGTCGAGTAATATTTCTCGAGCTTGCCGTCGACGATCTTCTGGGCGGCCGCGGGCGGCTTTCCCTGGACCTGGGCTGACGCGATCTCGCGCTCCTGGGCCAGGTCCGCCTCGGGAACCTGCTCGCGGGAGACGTATAGCGGGCTCGTGGCGGCGATCTGGAGGCAGAGATCCCTCACGAACGCCTTGAAGCCGTCGTTGCGCGCCACAAAGTCGGTCTCGCAGTTGACCTCTATCATCACGCCGACCTTGCCGCCCACGTGGATGTAGCTCTCGATCAGCCCCTCCTTCGTCGTGCGGTCGGCCTTCTTCGCGGCGGACGCCGCGCCTTTCTTGCGCAGGATCGTGATCGCCTCCTCCACGGCTCCGTTGGACTCGACAAGCGCCTTCTTGCAGTCGAGCAGACCCGCGCCCGTGAGGACGCGGAGGTCGTTAACCATCTTTGCGGTGATCGGAGTGCTCATATCATTCAGCCTTGACCGGGGCCTTGCGGGTGCGCGCCAGCTTCTTCTTCGTTGCCAGTTCAGGGTCGATGGCCGCCAGGTCGATCGGTATCTCGATGTTCGAAAGGTCGACCTCGCCGACCACCGCCTCGGCGGGAACCGGGGCGACCGTGGGCTCGGAGGCGGCCTGGGCGGCCGCCTTGGCGTCCGCCCCGCGCTGGGCGCGGCGCGCATCGCGCTGCGAGAGGCCGGCCTGGATGGCCGTGACGATCGTCTCTACGATGATGCGCACCGACTTTACCGCGTCGTCGTTGCCGGGAACCGGGTAGGTGACGAGCGACGGGTCGGAATTGGTGTCGACCAGCGCGATTGACGGGATCCCGCAGCGCGAGGCCTCCGCCACGGCGATCTTCTCGTGGCCCACGTCGACAATGAAGAGGGCCGAGGGCAGGCCGCCCATCTCGGCGATCCCGTTGAAATTGCGCTGCATCCGGCTCATCTCGCGCTTGATGGCGGACTCCTCCTTGCGGGGAAGCTTGGACATCTCGCCGCTGGTTTCCATCGCCTGGTACCGCTTGTACTTGGCGATCGATTTCTTGACCGTCTCGTAGTTGGTGAGCGTTCCGCCGAGCCACCGGTCCACCGAAAAGGGCATGCCCGTCGCGGCCGCCGCCTCGCGGACGATGTCCTTGGCCTGGCGCTTGGTCCCGACGAAGAGGATGTTGCCCCCGTTGGCGACGGCGTTCTCGATGAAGGCGCACGCCTTCTCGAGGGCCTCGTGCGTCTTGGCCAGGTCGATGATGGTGACCCCCTGCCGGTGGTCGAAAATGAAGGGCTTGGAGCGGGGATTCCAGCGCTTGGTCTGGTGCCCGAAGTGAACACCTGCGTCGAGCAGGTCCTTAGGAGTGATGCTTATGCTCATGGGATCTATGTATCTGAACGGTACACAGGTCGGCCAAAATGGGCCGCCTTGCGATCGTGGTTATTGCAGACGTTTGGATTGTTGTTTAAGACTGACGGAATGTTCAAAACACCGAGAAGGGCCCGCCCTTGCAAGCGCGAATTGAGCGATTTTCCAGGTGGCAGGGCCCGCCTGCGGGCACCCTTGGTCGCAAGATGCGGCCGGTAGCTTGCTTACACCCGAATTGCCTATGCCCTCCACGGCCGATTTCCAGGAGATGTAAGGTGAGGGCACCCCTTTGCGGCCATCGACACCGGCCAGGATGAAAGCGCATGCCGCGCGCGCCATGCAGATGAACACTTTTCGATTGGCTTCAAAATCGAAGCAAACCAGCGTTTTCCGCCAGCCTTTGCGCCCTAAAATGCGGATGGCCGAGCCCGTGTTACAAGCTCCAATAAAGAGAAATGCTGCAAGGGGTTTCACCATCATGGAAGTGGCGCTGGCCGCCACCGTTCTGGCGCTCACCCTCGTCGGGATGATCGGGGTGGTGGAATCGGGGACCCAGATGCTCGATGTCGCGCGCAAGCAGACGATTGCAGCGCAGATCCTGCACAATGAGATCGACCAGCTGCGCCTTCAGAGCTGGGCCGTGGTCTCAGGCTACCCCGCTGGGCTCACCTTCCCGTCAGCGGTCCAGGTGGGTTTCAGCGGGACGTCCGGAAATTACTCCACGCCGGGCAACGGGTACCCGGCGGGTCCGACAGCGCTGACGTCTTCCAACGATCCCGCTTTGGCGCAGTGGGCGTCCGCCTATGCCGCCGCGGCCAATGAGACAGACGCCTTGGCCATCAACACCTTAAACGTCTTCAAGGTGTCGCGCACAGTGGCCTGCGTCGAGCCGCCGCAGTCAAACAACAATCCTTCCGCCTACGCGAGCACTCCCCTCCTGCTACAGGTGACCTTCACCGTCCGATGGGTGGGTGCGACCGGCCACAGCTACAGCCGGACGACCACCACCCTTGTCGGACCCAACGGCCTCTCCCTTGGCTATCAGAATCCATAGTCGTCGAGAACCGGCCCAAGGGGCCTTCACGTTGCTGGAGGTGATGCTGAGCACCTTCATCACGGCATTCGTCCTGCTGGGCGTGCTTAGCGCATATACTTTTCTGGGCCATAATCTTATGCACATGGCCTTTGAGAGTGACCTCGAGGGGCGCAGTCGAATCGCCCTCCAGGTGTTTGAGGACGACATCCACAATGCCACGGGGTTTGTCACCGCGGCCCCAGTCGGGCCTCCAAGTTCGACCTCATTCGAGGTCAACACCCTGATCGAGCCCGGCTTCACCATACCGGGCACCCTGCCTTGGTCGACGCCGCCCGTCCCGGTGTTGGGGCAGGCCCTGTACACCTACACGGCCCCGACCGGCAGCACGCCGGGAACATTGACGGTGGTGCACACCACCCCGGTAGCCGCGGCGACGCTTGAGAATCCGGGCTGGCCCACCCAGGATGTGAGCCAGGCCTCGGCTCCGCGCACGCTCGTGACCGGAATCACCGCAATGTCCATCGGCTACTTTGACATCAACGGCATCCCGACGACAAATCCGGCGGCGATAAAGATGATGAACCTCTCCTTCTCCCTTGTCTCGCCCGTGACACAGAACCCCGCCCAGGCCTCCAAGACCGTCGTCTCGCCCCTGGTCATGCTCAAGAACGTGAGCTATCCCCACGACCCGTGACCCAGGCCCGCCGAGACTCCATACCCCGAAGCGAGCGAGGGGCCGCCATGTTGACCGCCCTGTGCCTTGCGATGGTGTTCGCCATCGCGCTTTCGAGCTACCTGGCCCTGTGCTTCACCTCGATGGCCACCAGCACGCGCAGCGTGGTCTACACCCATTGCACCGAGCTTGCCGAGGCGGGCGTGGAGCAGGCGCTTTACGCCTTGAACACGCCTGATTGGTCGTCCTGGAGCTTCAGCAACGGGAATTCGTACATCTCGATGGCGATGACCTCCACCAATGGCCTCGTCTCCACCTCGAGCAATCCCTCCTCGCTCTTCAATTACGGCAACGGGGCGACGGGCGTCGTGAACATCACCGTCCTCAATTATACGCCGACCAATCCCAGCGCCTTTCCGACGATCCAGGCGCAGGCCGTCATCACGCTGCCCAACGGGTACTCCGGCAACGGTGGCTCGGTCGCGACGATCTCAAAGACGCTGACATTCGGGGGAAGCTCAAATGCGACCGGGACGGCCATCGCCCCCGTGTTCTCGAACGCCATAGCGACGACGTCCTCCACCATCTCGTTTGGCACCGGAGGAACCGTGGACAGCTACAACAGCGGGACCGCGGGCAGCTACCAGAACTACTCCGCCGCCGGCGCCAGCTGGTCCGCCGTGCTCATGTCGGGGAACATCACGTCGACGACGGCCACGGTCCGCATCAACAATGCGACCATCCACGGATTCGTCTCCGGGTACAACGCGCAAAGCCCCACCAGCACCAACTGGTTTTCCTATTCGATGGGGGCCAAGCTGGTGGGCTCGACCACGCCGGCTTCGACGTCAATCGACTCGACGCGGATGCTGACCAGCCCCGTCCCCTACCAGCTCTTGCCCTCGGAAAGGATCCCCACGGGCCCCGCGATCGCGAGCCTGGGAAACATCGGGACCACCATGTCGCTTCCGCGAACCGTCGACGTCACCAACGGCCTGTCCCCTCCCTACGTTTACAGCTGCACGGGGATTAGCCTGACCAGCGCGACGCTCACGATCACCGCTCCCGTCGTGCTGGAGGTGTCGACGGCCATCGGCGTTCTTATCAACAGCACGGGCCAGATTGTGATCAGCAATGTCGGCTACCCGGCCACCGCCGTTCCCGGGCTGACGATCATCAACGACGTCGGAAGCGTGTTCATCGGGGGAGGCGGAATCCTGTCGCAGGCGGCGGTTCCCCTGGCCAAGCGCGTCGCCCTTCTGGGGACCGGCAACACCAGCATGTTCAACAGTGTCCTCATCACCACAAACACGCCCTTTTACGGCGTGGTCTATTTCCCCTATCTGCACGTGACCATCGGATCCGCCTCCAACCTGGCGGGATATCCCCAGTTCTATGGATCCGTCATCGGGAGCGCCCTGATATTCGGCAGCGCAAATCCAACTTTTCACTACGATTTGGCCCTGCGCTCTCCGGACACAAATGTGGAGGACGCAGCGTTCACTTGCGTTCCCTCCCTGATCGCCGTCAACAACCTCAGTTCGTCGGTCCCCTAGGCGCAAATCGCCGGCCTGACGCCGATTGACAGGGATGGGGTGCTTTTGCCTAATGCATTGCGCATGTTGAAACGCAAGGAACGCCATGGTGTTCTGATTAACCTCACGGATCACTGTGTGCAATTGGCGCGTCTGGGGCGCCTGGATGTCAGGCCTCTCACGATCGACACCTTCGCCGAGGTGTCCATTTCCGATTCGGGATCGGTCGCCCGCTGGCTTGACGTGAATTTTGGCGACAGGTCCGGGAGGTTTGTGTCCGCATACTGCGGCTTCCATCCCGCGGAGAGGATTTTCCAGCGCGACGCAATCAACGTCCGGAGGCTGGCCGACCGCGAATTCCTCTACTCGACCGTCGCCGAGCTCGCTAAGATCACCTCCGCCAAGGCCTGGCACGTGGCCGCCCTCAACCCCGGCGACGGGATGCCCCTCACGCCCGAGTCGAACGCGAGGTCGGCGCTGTTCATGGGCGTTCCGTGGGCCGCGACCCGCGAGGCCCAGGTCAGGCTCAAGGACTGGGGCGTGCGGCCCCGCAGGCTGGAGCTCGGCACGCCCGTGCTTCTCGGCGGGCTCTCGCGCTACGCCAGCCTCACGGGATACCCCCACCTGATCGCGGCCTGCGAGATCTACCGCAACCAGACGCACCTTTACATCATCGGCAAGGACGGCGTGCACACGCCTCCTCCCCTGCCCCACGGGCTGCTCTCGATTGAGGAGGCCGCAATGAAGGAGCTCTCCGCCCCGGACGCGGCCGCGGCGCGCAAGCTGCTGGAGCAGCCCAACGACGAGCTCAGGCACCACGGACGGCGCCTGATCCGGATGCTGTCCAGGCACCTTCGGCCCGCCGTGGACTATTTTGAGATGCAGACCGGACAGCGCATCGGCGCGCTCTTCTGCGCCCACCTGCCCGAGCACCTGGCCTGGCTCGAGGAGGCGCTGGCGGACGCGGTCGACCTTGAGTACTTCTCCCCCGACCACTCAAAGTGGCTCTCCGCCGTCGGGCTCGACGTCCCGGGATTTGCGATGCTGGGCCCGTCTTGGCTCCAACCCCTCTCGCTGGTCGCGCAGCTGGCGCCCGGCCCCACGAGCTAATGAAGATTGCGCGCGACCGCCTTTTCCTGGCGCCCAACTGGCATGTGGACTGCCGCCTCGTCGCTGAGCTGCCCGAGGACAGCGTGGTCGGCGTACGCTTCATCACCTATGCGGTGTCCTCCGCCGTCGCCCTGGCCGCGATGCTCTTTACGGGCTGGTACGCGTACGCGGACATCAACCTCCGCCAGCAGATCGACGACGGGAATCGCCAGCTTGAGGACGTCTACTGGGATGTGGCCGAAATCCGGCGCCTGCAGCGCTTCTACGAGATCGAGGCCAAGAAGATCGAGAACGCCTACGCGGAGATCAAGGCCCCGATCCTCGTGTCCGGGTTCATCTCGGACCTCGGCCGTACGATCCCCGACCGGATGAGCATCGACTCGATCGAATACACCGACGAGAAGGCCACGATTCGAGGAAGAATCGCGGAGAACCCCTCAAGGGCGAGCCAGATCATCGGGGGCTACGTGGACAAGCTGCGCAACGACCCGGCGATGTCCGCGTCCTTCAGCTCGATCAACATCACCGGCCTGGAGCGCGCCTCCGAGGACGAGCAGACGATGAGCTACGAGCTCATCTTTCACATCAAGCCAAGGAGCCTGTGAACGTCTCCGATTTCATCCAATGGATCGTGGTGGCGAGGCGCCATCCGCTGAGCGTCCTCTGCGCGGTCATCTGCCTGCTCTGCGTGATCGGATGCTGGTACATCCACGGCAACATGGTCTGGCTGGAGCTTGAGCACAAGCAGGTCTCCCAGGACGCGGACCTCGCGCAGTCGTCCCTGCTCTCCGGGCCCTCCGTGAAGCAGGAGCGCCTGGCCGCGCTCGCGATCACGCGCCAGATCGAGGACAACCTGGTCGTCGAGGACAACCTCGCGGAGAACCTCCAGTACTTTTACAAGATCGAGGACCGCACCAAAGCCCACGTGCTCGAGCTGCGCCCCCTCAACGCGGTCGTCTCCAGCTCGAGGTCACTCTTCAAGCGGGTCCCCTTCACGATCCGCGTGTCGGGCACCTACGAGCAGGTCGTCGGGTTCCTCTATGCGATCGAGACGGGACCGCGGCTGGCCGCCGTCACCTCCGTCAACATTAGAAGGCGCGACCCCACAAGCCTCTCATTGATCCTCGACATGAACCTGGACATGCTGGGAAGGCGATGAACAAGCAGCGCACTCAGGTGATTGCCCTTGTCGTCCTGGTCATCGGCTGGGCTGTGTACTGGCATTTCTTCATCAAGGTCCCCCGCTCCGAGGCGCCGGCCTCCAAGGCCGCGGCAAGGGTGTCGCAGAGCGAGACCCTCCTCAGGTCTCGGTTCAAGAGGGTGCGCGCCGAGATGGACGCCCTGTACCACTACCGGCTCAAGCCCGTGGCCTTCGACGGGCAGTGGAACGCCTTCCGCATGCCGGCGGGAATGGATCTGATGGCCGAAGCAGGGCAGGCGTCAGCCGAGCCGGCCTCCAAGACCCCCTCCGCCCCCGTTCCCGCCGCCCCGCTGACGATCGACTCGGCGCAGACGCTCCTGAGGACCGCGGTAGCCAACATGAAGATTGGCGGTGTGGTGACCTTGAACGGGATCACGGAGCTCACGGTGGACGGCCAGCTTCACAGGGAAGGAGACGTGTTTTCCACGAAGATCCAGAGCGTGAAGGGCCCGCCAAGGTCGGTAATCATCCTGATAAGGCGTCTGACGACCGCCTCGGTAACGCTTGCCCTTGGCGATGCGGAGGCCGGCGGCGCAGAGCTTAGGGTCCGCCTCAACTAGGGAATGGCGTTGACAGTGATTTGGGCCAGGCGCACCTTGGTCCTCCCTTTATTGCAGGGTGGAGCAGCCTGGTAGCTCGTCAGGCTCATAACCTGAAGGTCGTT
>CAYNLL010000151.1:0-7666 GCA_964398015.1 uncultured Opitutaceae bacterium
CTCACCCCCGAGGCCACCGTGGAGAAGTACTTCCCTCACTACTCCGACATCAGCGAACGCCTGCCGGGCTTCGCCCGGGCCTACGAGGCGCGCAAGCGCGAGCAGAAGGTCTGCGACTACGACGACCTCCTGGAGCACTGGCTGGCGCTCCTCAAGCAGTCCGGCGAGGTCGCGCAGTATTTCTCGCACCGGTTCCGCCACGTGCTGGTCGACGAGTACCAGGACACGAACACGCTCCAGGCCCAGATCGTCGACACGATCGGGTCCCACCACAGGGTGATGGCCGTCGGCGACGACGCGCAGTGCATCTACTCGTGGCGCGGCGCCAACTTCGAGAACATCATGACGTTCCCCGACCGCCACCCGGGGACGGCGATCCACAGGATCGAGACGAACTACCGCTCGACGCCGGAGATCCTCAACCTCGCCAACGGCGTCCTGATGGCGCAGCCCAAGGGGCGGCACTTCGACAAGGAGCTGCGGGCGGCCCGGGGCCACATGGAGAAGCCGTTCATCGTCCAGGCGATGGACGACCGCGAGCAGGCCGAGTTCGTCGTGAAGAGGGTGCGGGCGCTCCACGAGGACGAGGGGGCGTCGCTCAACAGCATCGCCGTCCTCTACCGCTCGCACTTCATCGCGGTGGAGACCCAGATCGCGCTCGCGCGCGCGGGGATCCCCTACCACATCACGAGCGGCGTGAAGTTCTTCGAGCGCCAGCACATCCGCGACCTGGTCGCCCTGCTGCGGTTCGTGTACAACCCGGCGGACGAGCAGGCGTGGGAGCGCGTCGCCGTCCTGCTCCCCAAGGTCGGAGAGAAGGGGGCGCAGAAGATCCACGCCGCGGCCCTGGGCCGCGCCCGCGGGGCCCAGCGCAACTTCCTCGACGTCCTCGACGCCGAGGAGGTCCAGGCGAAGGTGGCGCGCGACGCCCGGCCCGAGTGGGAAAAGCTCGTCGCCTCCCTCAGGCAGGTGTCCGAGTCCATGCGGGAGGGCCGCCCCGCCGACGCGGTCGAGACGGCCATCGACGGGTGGTACGGCGACTATCTGAAGGGCGCGTACGCGGACTACGCCGACAGGCTCGAGGAGCTCAACGCGCTCGTGGGCTTCGCCCAGCGCTTCGAGGAGACCCAGGACTTCCTCGCCCAGATCCTCCTTCTCAACAGCGAGACCAGCGACCGCAACGTCGATCCCGACTCCGAGGCGATCAAACTGACGACCGTGCACCAGGCCAAGGGCCTCGAGTACGACGCCGTGTTCGTGATCGGGCTCGCGGACGGGCAGTTCCCGGGACGGCGCTCGATTGAGGCCGGGGACGTAGAGGAGGAAAGGAGGCTCTTCTACGTGGCGGTCACCCGCGCGCGAAACGAGCTCTACCTGAGCTACCCCAAGATCGCCTCTCGGCCCGGCCCCGGCGGCATGATGAACTCCCCCAGCCGGTTCCTCCAGGAGCTCTCGCCCGACCTCTACCAGGAGCTGAAGATCCGGCGCATGACCGCCTGGTGAGGCCGCACGCGGGGCGGGCGGGCCCCCTTCCCTTCCAAACCGTCGCGCTGCGGGCGCCGATTTGCCACTTTGCCCTTCCCAAGTGTGGTATGTTGGGGCTCAACTCGGAACTCCCACCATGTCCCACACCCCCGTAGAGAACATCGTCATTGTCGGCACCGGCTGCGCCGGTCTGACGGCAGCCGTGTACGCGGCCCGGGCCAGCCTCAATCCGCTGGTGATCGAGGGGCCGCTTCCCGGCGGGCAGCTGACGACCACGAGCGAGGTGGAGAACTTCCCCGGGTTCCCGGAGGGGGTCGACGGCTTCCATCTCATGGACAACCTGCGCAAGCAGGCGGCCAAGTTTGGCACCCGGTTCGAGCAGGCGCTGGTCCAGTCGGTCGATTTCTCCTCGTCGCCCCGCAGGCTCGTCTGCGCGGACCGGACGATCCTCGCGAAGGCCGTCATCATCGCGACCGGCGCCTCGCCCAGGATGACGGGGATCCCGGGAGAGAAGGAGCTCTACGGCGGCAAGGGCGTGACGACGTGCGCGACCTGCGACGGCGCGTTCTACCGCAAGATGGAGGTCGCCGTCATCGGAGGCGGCGACAGCGCGGCCGAGGAGGCGCTTTTCCTCACGCGCTTCGCCAGCCGGGTGTACCTCGTCCACCGGCGCGACGCGCTCCGTGCGTCGCGGATCATGTCCGAGAGGGCGACCTCCCACCCGAAGATCCAGATGGTGTGGGACACGGCCCCGGTCGAGGTGGTCGGCGTCCCGGAGGGCGCCGTCAGCGGCCTGAAAGTGCGCCACGTGAAGACGGGCGCCGAGTCGGTGCTGCCCGTGAAGGGGGTCTTTGTCGCCATCGGCCACGTCCCCAACACGGCGCCGTTCACCCCCGCCCTCGAGGTCGACGCCAACGGGTACTTCGTCCCCGCGGACGGCTCGCAGGTCCAGACGCGGGTTCCCGGCGTCTACGTCGCCGGGGACTGCGCCGACCACGTCTACCGCCAGGCGATCACCGCGGCGGGCATGGGCTGCCAGGCCGCCATCGAGGCGGAGCGCTGGCTCGCCGAGCACGGCGGCTGACCTCCCGCCGCGCCCGCGGGGCGATTCTTTCCTTCCCGCGCGCCCGATCGTGGGTAATAGTCCCGCGCCGGCACCCCATCAGAGAAGCGCCATGCCCCCCACGGCCACCCCACCCCGCCTCCGCCTCATCGCGAACCTCTGGACGCTCTGGGACCATCCCAGCGCCAAGACGGAGTGGTCGCTGGAGCGGAAGGTCGCGGCGGTCGCGGAAGCCGGCTTCGACGGCTTCGCCTCCTCCCTGGACAAGCGGCTCGGGCGCCTCGCCCGCAAACACGGGCTGTGCGCCGTCGGTTTTGTCTCCTCGTCCAATCCCAGGGAGTTTCGCGAGCTCGTCCGCAGGAATGCGGACGGCGGCGCCGTGCGCATCAACGCCCAGATCGGAAACCACGACACGCCCGTGGAGGAGGCCGTGCGCATGGCCGTTCGCATCGTGCGCCTCGGCGGGGAGCTGGGCGCCCCATGCGACATCGAGGTGCACCGCGACACGTGCACGGAGACCCCGGAGAAGACCTACGCAATCGCCGCGGGGTACAGGAGGGCCACGGGGCGCCTCATGCCGATGACGTGGGACTTCTCGCACCTCGCCGTCGTCAAGCACCTCGCCCCGCCGTACTGGCAGCGCCTCATCACAAACCCCGCGCTCATCCAGAACGCCCGCCAGTTCCACTTCCGCCCCTTCAACGGCCACCACTGCCAGGTCCCGGTCACCGACGGCTCCGGAAGGCTGTCCCCCGAGTTCAAGCAGTGGCTGCCCGTCCTCGAGAAGACCCTCGAGACCTGGCTCGCGCCGCGGCAGGGCGCCGGCGAGCTGTTCGCCTGCCCCGAGATGGGCCCCGTCAGGGGCGGCTACAATCTCGCCCAGCTGCCGGGCAGCTGGGAGGACGCCAAGATCCTGCGCGGCATCATCGCGCGCGCATGGAAGAGGGCCCTCGCGGCCCGTGCCGCCCGCTGACCCGGGGCCGCAGCGGACGCACCACCCACGGAGAACCACCCATGAATCCATCAATCGCATTTGTCGGGGTCGGCCGCATGGGCGCCAACATGGCCCGGTGCCTGAAGGACCGCGGCTACCGCATCGCCGCGGTATACGACCGGGACGCCCCGACCGCGCGGGAGGTCGCGGCGGAGCTGGGCGCCAAGGCGTGCGCCACGCTGGCCGCCGTCACGGCGGAGGCGGACGTCGTCTTCACCGTCGTGACGGACGACGCCGCCCAGCGCGCGGTCTTCGCGGCCTCGGGGGACAGCCTCCTCGCAGGCGCCGCCGGAAGGACCTTTGTCAACTGCGCCACGATCAGCCCGTCCGTCCATGTCGAGGTCGAGGCCGCCGCCGAGAAGGCGGGAGCCTCGTCGCTCGAGGCCTGCATGGCCTCGAGCATACCGCAGGCCCGCGGGGGCACACTCTATCTCATGTGCGGCGGCCGAAGGGCGGTGTTCGACGGGCTCCGGCCGCTCCTTTCCGAGCTCAGCGACCAGGGCAAGCTGCTGCGCTACATAGGGCCCGCGGGCACGGCGGGCCAGGTGAAGGCCCTCGTCAACATGGTCATGAACATCAACACCGCGGGCCTCGCCGAGGGCCTCGGCCTGGGCGCCGCGCTCGGCCTCGACCCGCGCATGCTGATCGAGGTGTTCTCGCAGACGGGCGCCGCCTCACGCATCGTGGCGACCGACGGCGAGGACATGGTCAACCGCGACCACGCCTGTTTTTTCTCGGCGGCGCATGCGGCGAAGGACAGCGGCATAGCCCTGGCGCTCGGCCTGGAAAAGGGCCTCAGCCTCCCGCTGGCGGCGGCCACCAAGGCCCAGTACGACCGCCTGGTCGCGATGGGCCTCGGGAAGCTCGACAAGAGCGGGATCGCCGAGCTCACCTTTCCCGGCCGCGCGGGCGCCCCACAGCAGGGAAGCCCGCCGGCAAGGTGAGGCCTTCCCGGCGGCGCCCTTGCAATGGGCGGCGCGTGCATAAGCTGTCTCCATGACCGAAGGGCTCCACATTCCGCCGGACTATGGCAAGGCGCGCGGCCTGCGGCTCCAGGCCGAGGCGCGCGAGCTGGTCTCGATCGGGACCAGTCCGGACGGCCGGGACATCCGGATGGCGCCCCCGGCCGCCGCAGCCTGGCTGGCCATGCGCCAGGCCGCCTCGAGGGAGGGGGTTGAGCTCGTCGCGATTTCGGGTTTCCGCAGCGTTGAGCGGCAGGCAGAGATCATACGCGCGAAGCTTTTGGCCGGAGAGGCGCTCGAGGCCGTCCTGCGAACGGTGGCGGCGCCGGGCTACAGCGAGCATCACACGGGACGCGCAATCGACGTTGCGGTGCCGGAATCGCCGACGCTCAACGAGGAATTCGGTCGCACACCGGCCTTTCGCTGGCTGTCGTCGCATGCGGTGGAGCACGGGTTTCGACTCTCCTTCCCTTTGGGCAACCCGCATGGCATAGACTACGAGCCCTGGCATTGGTATTATATTGCCCGATAATTTATTCGTAAGCATTTAATGGTAAATTTTTTACGCATTGTAATTAGAATGATTATTAAACCATATTGAAACTCAGTACCATTCCAATTAGCTGTTGAGGTCCCTCCCCATAACCATGCTTTCAAATGCCGACAGTTCAGAAGCCCTAGCCCAACGCTTGTCTGACAGCGGCCTGCGCTCCACCCCTCAGCGCGAGGCGATTTACAGCGTGCTGCTGAAGAAGCGGGACCACCCGACGGCCGAGGAGGTCTATGCGCGCGCAAAGCCGGAGATGCCGATGATTTCCCTGGCGACCGTCTACAACTGCCTGGAGACGCTGGTCCAGTGCAACCTGGTGCGCGCCGTCAACTTCGAGCGGGGGCCGACCCGCTACTGCCCCAACCTGAAGCCCCACGCCCACTTTCACGACGAGGAGACGGGCGCCACGCACGATGTCGAGCTCCCGGAGGGAGTGCTGGAGCAGGTGAAGGCCGTCCTTCCCCAGCATTTCGCGGCCAAGTCGGTCGAGATCATCTTCCGCGGCAAGGCGAACCTGAAGTCCTGACGCCTCAACCCTCTTCCCACGCTATGTCCTCCCTCGAAATCAAGAACCTGCACGTCTCCACAGGGGACAAGGAAATCGTCCGGGGGGTCTCCCTCACGATCAATTCCGGCGAGATCCACGCCATCATGGGGCCCAACGGGGCGGGCAAGTCCACGATGGCCAAGGCGATCGCGGGCCACCCCGACTACACGATCACCCAGGGCGAGGTGCTGCTCGACGGGAAGTCGATCCTCGAGATGGAGTCCGACGAGCGGGCCCGCGAGGGGATCTTCCTCGCCTTCCAGTACCCGAGCGAGATTCCCGGGGTGAGCATCGCCAACTTCCTGCGCGCGGCGATCCAGGCGCGGATGGCGGAGGGCGAGGAGATCGACGCTTCAGGTTACTACAAGAGGCTCTACCAGAAGATGGACCTGCTCAAGATCGACCGGAAGTTCACCTCTCGCTCGGTGAACGAGGGGTTCTCCGGCGGCGAGAAGAAGCGCAGCGAGATCCTCCAGATGGCGATGCTCGAGCCCCGCTTCGCCCTGATGGACGAGACGGACTCCGGCCTCGACATCGACGCGCTGCGCATCGTCTCCGACGGCGTGAACAGCCTGCGCGGACCGAATCTCGGCATCCTGCTGATCACGCACTACCAGCGCCTCCTCAGCTACATCATCCCCGACCACGTCCACGTCATGGACGACGGACGGATCATCAAGAGCGGCGACAAGTCGCTCGCGCTCGAGCTCGAGACCAGGGGCTACGACTGGGTGAAGAAGGAATTTGCAACCGTCTGAAAAGGAAAGGACCCACATGTCCGAAATCACCGACACCGACACGCTCGAGACGACCGCCGAGAACCCTGTCTCAGGGATCGACCAGTCGTCGGGCAATTTCAGCTACGACATGACCTACGACTTCGATGCGGGCACGGGCCTCAACGAGCGCACGGTGGACTACATCTCCTCCGTGAAGAAGGAGGCGTCCTGGCTCCACGATTTCAGGCAGAACGCCCTGAAGACGTTTCTCTCGAAGCCCCTGCCGACGCACTGGGCGTCCAAGGACCTCGAGAACATCAACTTCGACAAGATCCGCTACTACCTCTCGCAGGGCCTCAAGCCCAAGCGGACCTGGGACGAGGTGCCGGAGGACATCAAGCGGACGTTTGAGCGCCTGGGCATCCCGGAGCAGGAGCGCAAGTTCCTGGCCGGCGTCGAGGCCCAGTTCGACTCCGAGGCGGCCTACTCGAACATCAAGGAGGCCGTCTCCAAGCAGGGCGTCATCTTCGTCAACTCGACCGAGGGCCTGCGCGAGCACCCCGACCTCTTCCGCAGGTTCTTCGGCAAGGTGATCCCGACCGGCGACAACAAGTTCTCGGCCCTGAACAGCGCCGTGTTCTCGGGCGGCTCGTTCATCTACGTGCCCCCGGGGGTAAAGGTGTCGCATCCCCTCCAGGCCTACTTCCGCATCAACGCCGAGAACTTCGGCCAGTTCGAGCGCACCCTCATCATCTGCGACGAGGGCAGCGAGCTCACCTACATGGAGGGCTGCACCGCGCCCAAGTTCTCGACCGCGACCCTCCACAGCGCAGTCGTCGAGCTCGTCGCCCTGAAGGGCGCGAAGATCCAGTACATCACCGTGCAGAACTGGTCCTCGAACGTCTACAACCTGGTCACCAAGCGGGGGCTCGCCCACGAGGAGGCCGAGATCAAGTGGATCGACTGCAACATCGGCAGCCGCCTCACCATGAAGTACCCGGGCGTCGTGCTGAAGGGCCGCAAGGCCCGGGGCGAGGTGATCTCCATCGCGCTGGCCAACGACGGGCAGCACCAGGACACGGGCGCCAAGATGGTCCACGCGGCCGACGAGACCACCTCCACCGTGGTCTCCAAGTCGATCTCGGTCGGCCAGGGGCGCGCAACCTACCGGGGCGTCGTCCACATCCCGCGCCACCTGAAGGGATGCAAGAACAACACGGAGTGCGACGCGCTCCTCATCAACACGAACAGCCGCACCGATACCTACCCCGCGATCACGGTCCGCGGCGATCGCCACGCCGTCCAGCACGAGGCGAGCGTCTCCAAGGTGAGCGCGGAGCAGATCT
>CAYNLL010000152.1:0-7654 GCA_964398015.1 uncultured Opitutaceae bacterium
CTCGGCGCCGGTGGCGGCCTTGACGACCCATCCCTGGGCCCGGAGCACGGTCTCCAGGAGGATGCGCATGGACGGCTCGTCGTCCACGACGAGGATCCACCTTGCGGGGGTTTGGGGCGGAGGGGGATTCGGGAGGGCGGACGGGGAGGGCGTCATGTGGTGTGTGGTGTGCCGGTGAGGCGGCGGTTGTCGCCTCACGAGCTCTTGTAGAGACCCCATTCATCGGCGCTGGTCTCCCGGTTAACAAAGGGGAATAATGCGTAGTGGAGCTTAGCGGGTCATTGGCATGGCATTGCACGCGTTTGAGGCGCCGTCACGGGGGGGCGGGTGCAGGGATCGGGGCCTGGACGATGGAGCCGGAGCCCAGGGCGCCCGATCATGGGCAACAATTGGGTCGATTTCCGGCCCGGCGCGGGCAGGATCCAAAGGACGCGGCGCAGGGCCTCGACGCCGCAGCCCGGCCCCGCAGAATGAGTCACCTCCCCCATGCCCGCAGACTACCGCATCGACCCTGAGAGGCGCCGGGTCCTGAGCTCGGGATCGGGCGTGTACTCCATGGACGACGCCCTGGGCCACATGAACGGCCTCCTGAAGGACCCTGAGTACAGCTTCTCCTTTTCGCAGCGGGTCGATTTCAGGGGGATCACCGAGGTGGCTCTCTCCCACAACCAGATCTTCGACCTGGCGTCGCGGTCGGTCTTCTCCCCGGGGGCGAAGCGCGCCTTCGTGACGCGGGGTCCGGTGCAGTGCGGGCTGGTGCGCATGTTCCAGACCTATCGCTCCGCGAGGGGCGAGCAGGGGATCCGCGTCTTCACGGATATCGAGGAAGCCGTTCGATGGCTGGATGATGGCGAGGCGCACGCGGCGACGGGCGGGGCGGCGGATGCGCCTGCCGCATAGGGTCCGGAAACTACGTAGCGGACATTTTTTTGCAGAACCCGCAGTCGGCTGAGTCGATTATAGGCGATCGAATCTACAAAAAAGACGTTTTCCTCCTCCCTAGCCTCTCTCCTCTCGACGGGCCGACGCCTCGTGGCGGGCTACAGGGCGTGGGTGGGTTTCAGCGGCCTCGTGCTGGTGTGGTTCCTGAGCGCCCCGGCGCGCAACGGGTTCAACAAAAACCTGGGGGTCATCCTGGTCACGGTGCTCAGCCTCGCCGCCGCGATGGCGATGGAAAGCGCCGCCCGGCGCCCCGACCTGCCGGAGGACTTCCGCAAGGGGTTGAAATGGATAGCGTTGAGCGTGGGGATGATCGGTGTCGGCGGCATGCTTGTCTCGCTGATCCGCGCCCTGGATCCCGGCAGCACCAGCCCCTTCAATCTGGCCGACATTTTCTTCCTGGGAACCTATCCGGTCATCCTGGTGGGCCTGCTTCGCATGCCGCGGGCGGAGCGCTCGGGCATCGGCGTCGGCCGGATCATCGTCGACACCTCGGTGTTCTTCGCGGGCGTCGGCCTTCCGCTTTGGTTCTTCTGCATCCGGCCCGGGATCGAGACGACGTCGGGCTTCGAGACCCTGTCGGTCATGGCCTACCCGATCGTGACCTTCACCGGCATCTCGACGCTCAACATCATCGTGCTGACACGGACGGCGCTGCCCTCGCGCGGCGCGTTCAAGATGCTGGTCATCGCCATCAGCAGCTCATGGCTGGCCGACCTCCTCTACCTCCTGGATAGCGTCCAGGGGTTCCTGTTCTCCGGGAAATGGCCGATCAACTGGGTGAACGTCTGCAACACGGTCTCGCTCGGCCTGTTCCTGATGGCCGCCCTGCGGATCCGGTCGGAGAAGATGGCGGGGCCCCGCATGGTCAGGCCCGCCGCCTCGAGCCCGCTGCCGATGGCGACGATCGTCGTGGTGAGCGCGTGGCTCCTGGTGTTCATCCTGAAGGGGCACCCGACGCCGGACGCGATGTCGCGCATCACCTGGAGCCTCGGCTCGCTGTTCCTGCTCCTGGCGGTGCGCGAGACCTTCGTGTACCGCGACGGCTCGCGGTGGATGCACGCCGAGATCGAGCGCGAAAGCCGCGCGCGCTTTGAGGCCCTCGTGCGCCATTCCTCCGACGTCATCATGGTCGTCGACGCGCGGCGGACCGTCCAGTTTGCGAGCCCCGCCGTGGCGTTCGCGCTCGGCGTGCCGGCGGAGGCCGTCGCCGGGAGGCCGCTCCTCGAGTTCGTCCACGAGGAGGACGCGGCGCGGGGCGCGGAGTTCCTTGACAGGCTCCTCGGCGCGCAGAAGGGGCTGCAGACCCTCCAGTGGCGCCTGCGCCATGCGGACGGATCCTACCGGCACTTCGAGACCGTCGGCAGCAACGTCTTGAACGAGTCCGAAGTCGAGGGGCTTGTGCTCAACTCGCGCGACGTCTCCGACCGCATCGTCCTGGAGGAGAAGCTGCGGAAGGCGCAGAAGCTCGAGGCCCTCGGGCAGCTGGTCGGCGGGATCGCGCACAACTTCAACAACATCCTGACCTCGACCATTATGCGCCTGGGATTCCTTCGGCGCAACCGCGAGCTGTCCGGCGACGTGATCAAGGAGATCGACGCCCTGGACAGGGAGGCGAAGAGGTCGGCTGACCTCACGAAGAAGCTCGTGCTCTTCGGCCAGCAGCAGTTCCTGAGGAAGGTGCCGGTGGACGTCCGGCAGTCCGTGGAGAGGCTGCGACCCGAGATCGTCCAGCTCCTCGGCAGCACCGTGCAGCTCTACGTGACGGGAGGGACGTCGGCGGAGTGGGTCCGCGCCGATTCCGAGCTGATCGACCAGGTGATCTTAAGCGTGTGCGCCAACGCGCGCGACGCGATGACCGCGGGGGGATGCCTGATCATCGAGATCACCGGCCTGGACGGGGACCAGGTGCCCTCCGCACCGGAGGATGGCGCGCGGCCGGAGTCCATCGTCCGTATAAGCTTCAAGGATACAGGGCGCGGGATGGAGAATTCCGTGAGGCAGCGCCTGTTCGAGCCCTTCTTCACGACGAAGGGGCCGAGCGGGGGCGTCGGCCTGGGGCTCGCCGCCGTCCACGGCATCGTGAAGCAGCACCAGGGCTGGATGGACGTGGAGAGCGCGCCCGGCCTGGGCAGCACGTTCAGGATCTACCTGCCCCGGGCGGCCGACGGCGGCGCCTAGGCCGTGACCTCGATGGCCTCGGACGCCACGGAGTCCTGAACGAGGACCTGCTGGGTGATCTCGCCCAGGGAGTCGTGGTTCTGCAGGCACCGCAGGGTCATCTCCGTCAGCCGGTTTCCCGCGGCGATCAGCGTCAGGCCATCGGAGGTGGTGATGTCGGACACGGCCACCTGCCCGGCCTTCAGCTCGCTCACGTAGAGCGAGAGGACGGGCCTGTCGGCCACGACCAGGTTGGCGAGGAACGCGTCAAAGCACACAAAGCACATGTCGAGCAGGTGCGGATCGTACGCGCCGGTCCTGGCCTTCATCGCCTCGAGGGCGCGCTTCTTGACGATGCCGTCCGTCTCGAGCGCCAGGCGGTCGCCGAGGATCTTCAGCATCCGGGCGCCGACCGGGATCTGGGCCCCCCTGACGTCGTCCCTGGGGTATCCGCTGCCGTCGAAGCACTTGTTCTGGTAGGCGACGATCTTCGCGACGCCGGCGAGCTTGGGGATCTGGGCGAGAAGGTCGTGCCCGATCTGCGTCGCGCGCCTGAACACCTCGTTTTCGGTGGGGTTGAGCCGGTCCCCGCTCTCGATCTTCTGGACGAGATGCAGGGGCAGCGCGGCGTTCCCCACGGAGGACAGCAGCGCCGCCACCTCCAGCTCCCAGAGCGGAGCGGCCTTCGTGAAGAGCGCGAACGTGTGCATGCAGTCGCGCAGGCGCTGGCCGCGCCCGAGCGCCCCGGGCGCCACCATGCCGAGGACCTCCGACATCATCTTGACGCAGGCGGTGAGCGTTCCCTCCATGGATTCGCGCTCAATCTGCAGCAGCTCGAAGTGCTTGAGGCCGGTCTCGAGTGCCGCCCCTAGCGTCTCTGGCGGGCACGGCTTGCTCAGGAAGCGAAAGACGTGCCCGCGGTTCACCGCGTCGGCCGCGGTCCGCTGGCCGGCATCCCCCGTAAGCATGATCCGGACGGCATGGGGGGCCAGGGGCTCTGCGCGCTCGAGGAATTCCAGGCCGTCCATCCCCGGCATCCGCATGCCGACGACGAGGATGGCGTAGGGGCCGCCCTTGCGCAGCTGCTCCAAGCCGGCCGGGCCTCCGAGTGCGGTGTCGAACGTGAATGCCGGCCGAAGGTGGCGCTGCAGTTCCTCGAGCGCGGGGGCGTCATGGTCGACGAAGAGGATCCTGTGGGTCATGGCCGAAGGGCGGAATCGCGCGGCATGCTGACGGGCTGGGCCGCGGGGTTCGCAGTTCCGTCATACCGCAAGCTCATGACGATGAGGGCCCTGCGCCTCCGCCGGGGAGGAGCGGCCCTGCGGAATGCTTGAGGGGCGGAGGCATCTACCCCTTGAATCGACACCAATTGGCGGCTGTAAAGGGTCGCCCGGGCAAACCCGGGCGACGCTGGGGGTTCTGGCAGAAGTAGGTTGGCGGCCGAGGCGGATTCACCCCCTGGCCCCATCGCTGGCGCGGCCCCGGGTGGCGCAACTGGATTAGGGAACCTCGTAGACCTCGACGAGGGAGATTCCTGAGGTGCCCGCGACCCCGGTGACCTGGGCCGTATAGGCTCCGGGAGGCAGCTCTATGATGAGGGCTGCGTCTGCGCTGCCGGAAGCATACGCAAAGGCGCCCGCCGCCGCCGCCGCCTGCGCGATCGCGCTTGAATCGGGTGAGGCCGACCAACCGGCGTTTTGGGCGATGACCGTGGAGCCCGAGAATAGGGTCAGCTGTGGGGAGGCGAGTGCTCCATTGATGCCAAACTGCGCCAGTGCGGGGCCAGCGGCGCGAATCAGGAGCCGTTTCGGGACGGTGCCGGTGACGACCACGCCGGCGATCAGGACGTCCTCGCCGGAACCGGCAAAGGCGCGGGAGGACAGGTTGACAAGCTCCTGGCCGAGTGAAGCGCCCGATAGGTCGTAGACCTCCACGAGGGCCACGCCTGGTGCGCCGTTCGCGGAACCGACGACCGCCGTGTAGGCGCCCGGGGCCAGGGTGGTCAAGATGACTGAATCGGCGCTCCCCTGGGCCAGCGCAAATGCTCCCGAGAGCGAGGCCGCGGCCGCAACCTGCGAGGCGTTGGACGCCGAACCCCAGCCCGTGTTGGTGGCGATCACCGTTGCTCCCGAATAGAGGGTGAGCGTCGGCGCGGCGAGGACCCCTGACACCCCGAAATTCGCAAGGGTAGGGCCGACAGCCCTGATAAGCACCGTTTTCGACTGCTGGCCGGCGATCACAAAGCCCGCGATGGAGGCCTGGGCGCCTCCGGAAACGTTGGCCCGGGAGGAAAGGTTGACCATGCGCAGGGTGGCACTCGCCGCGGCCCCGTCCTTGACACCCGCGAATGTCGTCGAGCCCGTCGGGCCCGAGAGCGTCGCGTTCATGAGCGAGGTCGCGCTGGAAACCGTTGCGGAGAAGGCCTCGCCGGCAGCCGTGGTGACGCTGACAAGGCCACCCGGGGTGACCGTTCCAGCGCCGCCGTCGTCTCCGCTCGAACTCTGCACGAGCACGAAACTCTGGCCGGAGGGGCCGACAATGGCGAAGGTCTCCGCGGAGCTGCCGGACGCTCCGGCCTCATAAAACCCAGCGACGGATGCCGTGGCGCCCGCCGCAGCCCGGGGGGCGGAGAAGGTTGCTCCCGCAACGGCGCCGCTGACGGCACCGTCGGCGCCAATAGTGCCGGTAATGGATAGGGGTTCTGCGGCCGCGCGCTTGACGGCGTCCGTATGAATGGAGCCCCGGGCCAGGATTGAGGCGCTTGAGAAGGTGAGGCCGCCGCCGGGGGATACGACGACATCGAGTTCGAGGTAGGCTGTGGTGGAGCCGGGAGCGTAGCACAAGAACACGCCCGTGTTGTCGGCCCGAACGAAGAGGGCGAAGGTCCCTCCGTTGCTCAGGTCTCCGAAGTAGGTGCCGGCAAAGGCGCTGCTCCCGACCGTGAGGGTTGCGGTACCCGACGTGGCGATGCCGGCAAGATTGCGGGCGATCGCATAGTAGCTTCCCGCCTGGGCAACTGTGACTCCAGAGAGCGTCAGCACCGGGTTCGTGGCGCCGGCAAGAAGAGCGCCATTCTGGTACCACTGGTAGGTCGGGACAGGGGCGCCCTCGGCGGAGACGGTTAGGCTGACGGTGTCCCCGACGAGTGCGGTCGTGTTGGCCGGCTGCAGGGTGATGGAAGGCATGGTGGGCGCAGCCGCTACTGTCAGCAGGACGAACGAACTGGTAACACTGCCCGCTATGTTGCTGACGATGACATCGTATCCGGCTGCATCGCTGGTTTGGATATCTGAGAGCGCAAGCGTTGCGGACACGGCGCCGACTATGGGGGCCCCGTTCTTGATCCACTGGTACGTGGGCGCAGGATTTCCGATGGCGCTCACGGTGAAGCTCGTGGCGTCTCCTATCAGGGCGTCCTGCGGGCTCGGCTCGGAGGTTATGATTGGGGGAAAGACCACCGAGGTCGGGCTGAGCGAGGCGCCCACCTCACCCGAATCGGCACTCTCGCCGTTGGGGTTAACCGCCGTCACCACGTAGTAGTAGGTGGCTCCGCTGAACAGGATGCTGGCGTCGTTATAGGCGGTGCCGCCGATGCTCCCAATGAGCGTGTAGGGCCCCCCGCTGACGTTCGAGCGGTAGACGTTGTAGTCCGATGCGCCCGTCGAGGGGTTCCAGGACAATGCGATTTGGTAATTTCCCTGGGTCGCGGTGAGGTTAGTCGGTGCGGCAGGCGGGATGAGGATGGCGCTCGCCTCGTTTGACGGACCACTATTGCCGTAGAGACTCGATGCCGTCACCACGTAGTAATAGGTGATTTCCCTCAACACGGCGCCATCGGTATAGGTGGTGCCGCCAATGGCGTCGATGAGCATGTAGGGCCCTCCGCTGGTGGTCGAGCGATAGACACTGTAGCCCGCTGAGCCCGTCGAAGGGCTCCAGGACAACGCCACTTCCCCAAGACCAGCGGTTGCCGTGAGACCCATGGGCGCGGGAGGACGGGTTGGGGAAGGTGTCGGCGTCGGTGAGGGTGTCGGCGTGAGCGACGGACTTGGAGTGGGGGACGGCGCTGTGGTGGGTGTGGGAGCGGATGAAGGCGTGGGGGTTGGCGTAGGGGACGGTGCAAGGGTGGGTGTCGGAGTGGGTGAAGGCGTGGGGGACGGGGCCGGGGTGAGTGTCGGCGTCGGTGAGGGTGTCGGCGTGAGCGACGGACTCGGCGAGGGAGAGGGTGAGGGTGAAGGAGACGGAGTCGGACTTGGCGTGGGAGTCGGCGAGGGATAGAGTGAGGGGCTGACATTGATTGAAGCCGAGATTCCCGTGATCGAAGAGACGGCCGAATCCGTCGCCGTCACGGTCTGATTGCCGGTGGTATTGAACGTGACCGAGAAGAGCCCCACTCCATTGATGAGCCCAGCGCTGGGCGGGAGCGCTGCGGCAACATCGCTGCTGCTGATGATCACCGTCCCGTCGTAGCTCGTCGCCGTGTATCCGGCAGCATCCTCCGCGGTGATCGTCACGCTCACGGCGCTGCCCGCGAAGGCATAGGCCGGCGCGCTGA
>CAYNLL010000153.1:0-572 GCA_964398015.1 uncultured Opitutaceae bacterium
CGTCCCATCCCTGGAGCTGGAGGACCGACTTGATCAGCTGCAGCATCGAGGGCTCATCGTCCACCGCGAGAATCCACGGAGCGGCTGGGGGGGTGTGGGGAGAATCGGATGGGCTGTTCATTGTGTTAAGCGATGTCTGGGAATGACTGCCTGGGCCCATGAGGACCCGCTCGCAAGGCAGGTCATGCCTCGCGCCGACGTACAGCGTGGACCCGGCGCCTGTGCTATCTATTCTTTGAACGATTGTCGCGCACTATATGGGCTGTGGAATGCCCCCGGGCCGCGCCCATCGCGGGCCCCGCGAGAACCCGCCGCCGACAGCCGGGAGGGGATATTGCAGGTGCATGGCACCTGGCGGTGGCCCACCAGAATCCGCCCTGTGAAACCGTTTGCCCGCTTGCCAGGAATCCATCGCCTCCGCCGGGGCCCCTACCAGTCAAGGCCCCTGCTCCGGAGCTCGGCCCGAAGGCGGTCGAGCTTCCAGAGGGTCAGCTGTCCGTTGTCCCACCACACCGCAAGCCGGGTGCCATCCGGGGAGATTGTCCGCCGGGTCAATCCTACGGGTACGGTAG
>CAYNLL010000153.1:582-7592 GCA_964398015.1 uncultured Opitutaceae bacterium
ATGTAGGTCCCGCCCTGCGCGCTTTCGAGGTGGGCGAGTACGGAGCCGCTGGAGGCGTCCACCAGCCACACCCGGCTCCCTGCGCCGAGCGCGACGGTCCGGCTGTCAGGGGAGATGGCGCACTGCGATCCGCGGCCCTGTGCGGGAAGGGGAAGCGCCGCGCCCTGCGACCAGTCGGAGGCGTGAAGCAGGACGGTTCCATTGGCTCCGACGCCGACGACGATGAGGGCTCCATCCGCGGAGACGTTCACGTGGGCCCCGTGCGGGAAGGGCAGCGTCCTGGAAACGGGGGCCCCCGGGGCGGCCTCGCGCACCTCGAGCTTCGCCCCGCCCTGGTTGTCCAGGCTGTTGGCCAGGACCTCGCGGTCGTGGTTGAGAAAGGCGGCGCCGGCGGCGCCCGGCAGCGCCCAGCGCACGGCGCCCTGGGCGCCCTCCAGCGGGACGACCTTGACGAAGCCCGAGATGAAGGACGTGACGATCGCCCGCCGCCCGTCCTGCGAGATGTCGGTGATGAACTCGGTGTGCTCGGGATCGATCACCTCCGGCGGCCCCAGGGACGGCGCCGCTCCCTCATGGGGGACGATGGGGATGCGCAGGAGGCCCTCCTCGGCCGTGCCGGCGAGGATGCTCGCGCCGTCCCGGGCGAACCTGACGGAGCAATAGTTGGACTTGGTGCCCAGCGCCAATGCGGCGGCGAGGGAACCGCTGCCGTCGCGCAGCTGCACCGCTCCCCATTGCGCCGTGGCCAGCCACCGTCCGTCCGGGGAGAAGTCCACCGTGGGGACGGCGGCGCTCAGCACGTTCTCCCTGGCGTGGTCGGCGTTGGTCGGCCAGGTGTGCTCGACCTCGGACATCGCGAGGCGCACCAGGTGCGCCTGTTCCGCGCCGATGGTCTTAACGATCAGGCTGCCCGTGCGGTCGACCGCAATCTCGACGTTCGACCCCAGGTTCCCCGACAGCAGCGGGCGCGCGGACCCGAAGTCCCACAGCGTCATGTATCCGCTGACCGACGAGCTGATGAGCGTGGAGCCCATCGGGCCGAAGAAGCCGCGGACCGCCAACGGGTCGTTGAGTGACCGAATCAGGGCGCCATCGGAACACTGATAGAGGTCCAGGCGGTCGCCGGAGATCAGGATCTGGTTGAGGTCCGGCGCCCACACCAGCGACTGGAAGCCCCGCTCCACGCGCAGCCGGCTCGCCTCCCTGCCCGTGGCCGCGTCGAACACCCGGACGAAGGCGTTGACGGTTCCGTCGCGGGCCAGCAGCCCGCGCCCCACCGCGAGCAGGTGGCCGTCGCTGGAAAACGCGACGTGGGTCGCCTCGATGTCCATCGGGATGCGGCCCACCTCGCGTCCGTCCTCCGTGCTGTTGAGCGAGACGCCGCCGCCGTGCAGGGCGCTCGCGAGAAGCCGCCCGTCGGGCGAAAGCGCGTCCGGCTCCCCGTAGCCCGTGAAGCGGCCCGTCAGCACATACGGCCGGTCCCTGATCTGGAACGCGGGATCGGGGCGGGCCTCGTTCCAGACCACCACGGTGCCTTGGGCGTTCCTGGCGACGGCCAGGCGCCCGTCCGCCGAGAAGCTGGGATTCGTCTGCAGCTTCTCGGAGGGCCCCCTCCATGCCTGCAGAAGCGCGTCGTCGCTGAGCCTGCGCAAGTCCACCGCCCCGGGCCGCTCCTCGACCGCATACCTGTCGTTGTCGGGGTCGAAGGCGATGACGCCCTCCGCGTCCCTCTTGATGGACCAGGAGCGCAACGGGATGATCTCGGGGCGGGCAAGCGCCGCGATCGCCTCGTCGCGGGCGTCCAGACCGGGCCTGATCCTCGCGGCCTCGACGGCCGCCTCGAGCGCCTCGTCGCGCTGCCCGATCTGGGCGGCGAGCCTCGTGGCGCGGCTGCGCGCAAGCAACGCGTCGCGCAGCCGCTCCTGGGCTGCGCCCTGCGCCCGGGCTAGGCGCAGCGCCATCAACGGGCCGCCGATCGCGAGCACGAGGAGGCATGCGGCCGCGACCGCCGCAGAGACCGCGACCGCCGGACGGCGGCGGCACGAGCGCGCCAGCCTCCCGGCCATGCCCACGGGCCTCGCCGCGATCGGCCTCCCCTCGAGGAACGCCTGCAGGTCGGCGTGGAGCAGGGCGGCGGAGCGGTAGCGCCTTTCCGGGTCCTTCTCCAGGCACTTCAGGCAGATCGTCTGCAGGTCGAGCGGGATTTCGGGGCGAAGCAGGCGCGGGGGGGGCGGATCCACACTGGGTATCTGCGCCAGGATGGCCGCGACGGATTCCCCGACGAATGGGGCCCGCCCTGCCAGGCAGGAATATAGGACGGCGCCGAGGCCGTAGATGTCCGACGACGGGCTGGCCTTTTCGGACCCGGCGAGAAGCTCCGGCGCGAGGTAGGCGGGCGTTCCGGCGATGTGTCCCGGCATCGTGAGGTCGCCTGCGCCCTCGATCGGCGCGGCAAGGCCGAAGTCGGCCAGGTGCGGCTCGCCCCTCTCGTCGAGCAGGATGTTGGAGGGCTTGATGTCCCGGTGGAGCAGGCCCGCACCGTGGGCGTAGGCCAGGGCGTCCGCCACCTTCGCCGCGATCGCGGCGGTCTCCGCCAGGGGAAGCGGCCCCTCCCTGAGGCGGGCCTCCAGGCTTCCGCCCTCGACAAATTCCATCGCCAGAAAGGCCGTGGCGCCCTCTCCCCCCATCGCGTGCACCGCAACAATGTGCGCGTGGTGAAGGCGGGCGGCGGACTTGCCCTCCCGCAGAAGCCTGGCGTTCCAGACCGGGTCCGCGCCGGGGGCGGGGAGCTTGAGCGCCACCAGGCGGTCCAGGGCGCGCTCCCTGGCGAGCCAGACGACACCCATGGCGCCGCGTCCGAGCTCGTACAGGAGCTCGTACCCGTCGCTCGGCGACCCCGGTGCGGGGGGATGGCCGCGCGTCGCGGAGCCGCTGGAACCCGACGCCAGGGCCCACTCGAACGAGCACCTCGGGCACCACGGCCCGGTCGGGTCGCGCTCCAGCGGCGCGCCGCACGTGCGACAGTGCGCCGGGCTCATCGCGATGTCAGCAGCAGCAGGTTGCGGAGCTCGGTCTCGAGGTCCTTGCGGTCGGCCAGGGTCTCGGCCACCTCCGCGCGAATAAGGTCCGCATAGCGGCGCGACAGGCGGTGGACCGCCAGCGCGACCTGGCCCGAACGCAGCCCCATCAGCTTGCCGAGCTTCTCGTACTCCCCGGCCGAGGCCGGCTGCGTCACGTAGGGGCGCATGGATTCAAACAGGTCGGCCTTGCCCGCCGCGGCCTGCTCGGCCCCAAGGCGCTCCCACGCGGCCTGGAGCACGGACCGGGCCCACGAATGGTCGAAGGCGGAGACGGCGTCCTTGCCCCGTTCGGCCACGTCCTCGAGCGCTCGCTCCCCCTCCTCGGTGTTGATCGAGATCTGCACCCCTGTGCGCTTGGCGGCCCGCGTCGTGCGCTGGTGATTGGCGAGGAAGTTCTTCAGGAGCGTGCGCAGGAACGCGCGAAAGCTTCCGCGGCTCGGGTCGGCCTGGCCGATCCAGCCCTTGTCGATGAGGTAGACGAAGAACGCCTGGGTGACGTCCTCGGCGTCCGCCGGGGGGATGCCCGAGCGCCGGATGTGCACGTACATCGGCCGCCAGTATTTCCTGCAGAGGTTGTCGAGCGCCCTTGAGCCCCCCTCGTCCTTCCCCGCGGCCAGGACGAGGCTCCATTCCGTGCTCCCAAAACCGCCCAACCCCTCGTTGGTCTCCGGCCTGGACGCTTCGCGGCTCATCGGCCGTGGAAACTATTGTCGGCGCCTTGGGTGACGAGTTTTTTCACGCGCCCGGGTCCAGCCGCGGTCGTCGCCCCCGGGAGCGCCCTCAGCCTTGTGTTGAACAATACCGGGCGCCGCGCTTCACTCCTGTCACGCATAAGAGGAGAGGATCGGGAGCCCCATCGCCATTAACCAAATCCAAGAAAAGATCGCACAGGCCGGCAGACTGCGCGACGTGAATCCCCAGGAGGCGCTGGACATCGTCGGGGCGGTCCGCGCCTCGCTGAAGTCGGCCGCCGCGCGGGGCGACGCCGAAGCCGTCGCCCCGTGGCGCGCCGAATGCGCTCTCAACGCGGCCTGGGCGAACGTCCGGCTCGGGCGGTTCGCCGCGGCGTTCGCCGAGGCCGAGGAGGGCCTGCGCCTCTTCCGGCAGCTGGGCAGGGTGCCGGGTGCGGCGGGCTGCCTGCTCGTGATGGGCATCGCCAAGGGCGAGGACGGCAGGAACGACGAGGCCGTGCAGCTGTGCCTCGAGGCGGAGTCGCTTTTCCAGAAGATTGGCGACGCATCCGGCCGCGCCCGGGCGGTGAACGCCAGCGGGACCGCGTACCGGCGCCTGGGCGACCCCGCCCGGGCGATCGAGGCCTACGGCAGCAGCATGGCCATCGCGCGGGACTGCGGCGACAGCGTGGGCGTCTCACGCGCGCTCTGCAACATCGGGTACGTCTACCTCTACGAGAGGAAGTTCGAGCAGGCGATGGAGCACGCCCGCCGGGCGCTCGCCATGGAGAAGCAACACGGCAACCTCGCGGCGGAGCTATCCAACTGCTGCAACCTGGTTCAGGCGCTGGCCGGTGCCGGCCGACCGCAGGAGGCGATAGACTTCATGGCGGGCTACGACCTTGGGGCGCTCTCAAGGAGCGGGCTGTTCTCCTTCCTCGAGCTCAGCGAGAGCCTGTCCATGGCCTACATGAGCGTGGGGCGCTTTGCCGAAGCCGAGGCCCTGCTCAACATGGGGATCGGGCGGGCCCGGCGCGACGAGAACCTCCGCGAGCTCGGGTCGCTCCTGTGCACGCTCGCGCGGCTGTACAGGACCGCCCCCGCCAAGGAGGGAAGGACGCGCGCGGACGCGTGGGCCGCGGCCCGCGCCGCGCTCGAGGAGGCCCTCGGCCACGGGCAATCGAGGGATTTGGACTTCGTCCAGGCCGCGCACGAGGAGTTCTGCGCGCTCTGCCGCGACGAGGGCAGCTGGAACGAGGCCTTCGGCCACATGGAGGCGGCGCACCAGATCGCGCGCAAGCTCAGCGCGGCGTCGGCGGACGAGCGGCTCGCGCGCCAGAGGAGCGAGCAGGAGGCCGCGGAGCAGAGGGCCCGGGCCGAGACGGCCGCGCGCCAGCACGAGGTGGAGCGGAAGCTGCTCCAGTCGCAGAAGACCGAGAGCCTGGGAGTCCTCGCGGGCGGGATGGTGCACCATTTCAACAACCTGCTGACCTCCATCCTGGGCAATGCCGAGCTGGCGGAGCTCAACGCCGCGACGGTCCCCGAGGCGCTCGCGGAAATCAAGGAGGCCGGGCACCGCGCGGCGGAGCTGTGCCAGCAGGTCCTGATGTACACCGGCAGGACGGATCACCGCATGGCGCCGGTGGACCTGCTCGCCCTTGTCCACGAGTCGACCAAGCTCCTGCGCGTCACGCTCGTCACCGACTGCGAGATCGTCTGCGATTTCCCCGCGGAGCCGGTCTATGTCCGGGGGGACAGGGCGAAGCTTCAGCAGGTCATCCTGAACCTCATGACAAACGCCGCCGAAGCGCGCGCCACCGTTGTCCTGTTCAAGGCCGCAAGGGAGGGCCTCGCGGCGCAGCACCCGGAGGCGGCCGGGGCGCCGGACCCCGCGGGCCTCGTCGAGCTGAGCGTCACCGACAATGGCGAGGGCATGCCACCCGAGGTGCTTGCGCGGGTGTTCGAGCCCTTCTTCAGCACGAGGTTCTCGGGGCGGGGCCTGGGACTGCCCGCGGCGATGGGAATCGTGCTCGCGCACAAGGGGACGATGGCCGTCGAGAGCACGCCGGGGTCCGGCACCACCGTCCGCCTCCACCTGCCCGTGGCGTCGGCCGAGGCGCCGGAGCCCCCGAAACCCAGGGCCGAGGCGGCCCCGAAGGACATCCGCGTGGCGCTCATCGCTGAGGACGAGGAGGCGGTTCGCAGGGTGGTCGTGAAGTTCATGGGCAGGCTCGGCTGGAAGACGCTCGAGGCCGCGGACGGCGAGGAGGCGCTCCGGACCCACCGCGACTTCTCGGGGCACATCGACCTGCTGCTGTGCGACCACGTCATGCCGAAGTTGAACGGCCTCGAGACCGCGCGGCAGATCCGGCGCCGGAACCCGAGGCTGCCGGTCATCCTGATGAGCGGGTTCACGCGGGAGGAGACCGAGGAGCATTTCCGGGCACAGGGTTTCGAGCACCTTCTGAAGAAGCCCTTCCGGCTCGAAGAACTTCGAGAGATGCTTCAGGCAGCCTCCGCGCCCGTCGATTAGCGCGGCCACGCGGCCCCGCCGAAGTGGCGGAGGGCGTTGGCCCGCGGCGGGCTTGCGGGAGCCGCTGCGCGCCGGTTTGGGCCCCGGTCGGCACCCGAAAGGGTCTTTTTACAAACCCTTGACCAAAGGAGGGTTCGCGCGATCCGGTGGGGCGCGCAAATGGGGTTGCGGGGGGAGGGGGACTCTGTTTTATAGGGACCATGGCAATCTTCTCCTCCGCCTCCGCAGCTCCCGGCACGGCTTCACGTCAGGAGGGCGCGAAGAAGGCGGGCACGGATTTTCGCGCGGCGCAGGCGCTCGCTAGGCAAAAGACCTATGAGAAGAAGGCGAAGCGCTACAAGGTGAAGCTGGGCGAGCTGACGATGTTCACGCAGCAGCTCTCGTCGCTCCTTGTCGCCGGCCTTCCCCTCGTCCAGTGCCTTGAGGCCCTCCAGGACCAGACGGAGGACCCGGTGTTTCGGATCGTCATCCGCGACGTGAGGCTCGACATCTCCCAGGGCAATTCCTTCTCGTCGTCGGTGAAGAAGTTCCCGAGGGCGTTCCCAACGCTGTTCATCTCGATGGTGGAGGCCGGCGAGGCGAGCGGCGGCCTGGCCGAGATCCTGGGCAAGGTGGCGGGCTACTTCGAGTCGACGGTCAAGCTGACCAAGAAGGTCAAGTCGGCGATGGCCTACCCGATCGGCGTCATCTCGCTGGCGATCGTGCTCGTGAACGTGCTGCTGATCT
>CAYNLL010000154.1:0-7527 GCA_964398015.1 uncultured Opitutaceae bacterium
CGCACACCCTCAAGAGGCCAATCGACGCCCGCGCGCTCCTTTCGGCGACGCTTCGGGACAAGAAGATCAGGGACAACCGATTGACCCTCATCCTATTGAAAGAGCCGGGAACCCTCGAAATTGTGCCGCAGGATTACGGCGCCGATCTTGAGTCATGGGTCGGTTCCTACCTTGCAAATCTCACAATCGCCAAGCAATGATGTAGTTGGGAGATTTTCCTTTCATGAATCGCGACATCTTTGAAGACCTCTTCGTGCTGGAGGTGACCAACAACCACCTCGGAAACCTGGAGCGTGGGCTCCGGATCATCCGCGACCACGCAAGGATCGTGCGCTTCAACAACGTTCGGGCGGCGATCAAGCTCCAGTTCCGCGACGTCGACACCTTCGTGCACAAGGATTTCCGCAGCCGCACGGACATTCGCTACATCCGGAGGGTGGCGGAGACCAAGCTCCCCAAGGAGAGCTACGTGGTGCTCATCGAGGCCATCCGCAAGAACGGCTGCATCCCGATGGCGACGCCGTTCGACGAGAGGTCCGTCGAGTGGTGCGAGGAGTTCAACCTCCCCATCATCAAGATAGCGAGCGCCGACAGCAACGACTGGCTCCTGATCGAGCGGATAGCGAAGACGCGAAAGCCGGTCATCGTCTCCTTCGGGGGAACCTCCCTCAAGGACATGGACGACGTGGTGACCTTCTTTGAGAACCGGAGCATACCCCTGGCCATCAACCACTGTGTCGCCGCCTACCCGCACGAGGATGGCGAGTGCGAACTCAACCAGATCCACTTCCTGAGGCAGCGGTACCCGAACCACACGATAGGGTATTCGAGCCACGAGCAGAACGACTGGACGACCTCCGTGCAGGTGGCGTACGCGAAGGGCGCACGCACGTTCGAGCGCCACATCGACATCGAGTCCGACGGGGCGCCCGTGGCGAAGTACTCCTCGCTTCCGGCGCAGCTCGACACCTGGTTCAAGGCCTACAGGAAGGCGGTGGTCTTCTGCGGGACCTCCGGACACGAGCGCAAGCTTATCCTCCAGAAGGAGACCGACTATCTGGACACCTACATCCGCGGGGTCTACGCGGCTCGGGACCTGCCCGTCGGCCACCAGCTCGAGCAGGAGGACGTCTACCTCGCCATTCCCCTGCAGAAGGGGCAGATCTCCACCCGGGAGCTCATGCTGGGAAAGTTCGGGCACAGGGTGGTCGCCCCGGTGGGCAAGGACTGCCCCATCAACATCGACGTCCTGGACACGCCGTATTCCGACGACGCGGCCCTGAAGAGCCTGATCTACTCCCGGGGGCTCTAGGCCGTTCCCCCTTTCTTTCCGCGAGCGCATGAAGACCATCACTGTTGTCAGCGGCTGCTTCAACGAGGAGAGCAACCTGGAGGAGCTTGTCCGCAGGGTGTTTGCAGTGGCGGCCAAGTTCCCCGCCTACGCGTGGGACTACATCATCATCGACAACTGCTCGACGGACCGCTCGCCGCAGATCCTGCGCGAGATGGCGCGGAACGACCCGCGCATCAAGGTGATCTTCAACACGAGGAACTTCGGCCACATCCGCTCGCCGTACTACGGCATGCTGCAGGCCTGCGGCGACGCGGTCATCTACCTGGCCTCCGATCTCCAGGACCCCCCGGAGGACATTGAGAAATTCATCCCGCAGTGGGAGGCCGGATTCAAGGTGGTGGCCGCGATCAAGACGGAAAGCCACGAGTCGGCGGTCTTTTTCGCCGTCCGCAGGGCCTACTACCGGCTGGTCAGCAGCCTGGCCGAGATCGACCTCCTCAAAGATTTCACGGGATTCGGGCTCTACGACCAGGCGGTCATCGAGGAGCTCAGGAAACTCGACGACCCATACCCCTACCATCGGGGAATCATCTCGGAGCTCGGCTATCCCGTGGCGAAGATCCCCTTTGTGCAGCAAAGGCGCAAGCGGGGCTTCTCCAAGAACAACATCTACACCCTCTACGACATCGCGATGCTCGGCTTCACGAGCCACACGAAGATCCCGCTTCGGCTGGCGACGATGCTGGGCTTCGTGACGGCCATCCTTTCATTCGGCGTCGGAGCGGTCTACCTCCTTATGAAGCTGTTCTTCTGGCGGCAGTTCGCCATGGGGCAGGCCCCCGTGGTCGTCGGGCTCTTCTTTCTTGGCTCCGTCCAACTGCTCTTCATCGGGATCCTCGGCGAGTACATCGGCGCGATCCACACCAAGGTCACCAAGCGGCCGCTTGTCGTGGAGCGGGAGCGGATCAATTTCCCCTGAGGCGGGCGACGCCCCCCTTCAGGCCCGCTCTACCGGTCGACGATGACCCCATCCTCCCATCCGCTCGAGGGCGACCTCGAGGACATCCTCGAGGGAACCCGCGCGCTTTGGGACGAGCTCCGAGGCGCGCGGATCTTTGTCACGGGAGGCACGGGATTCGTCGGCTGTTGGCTGCTGGATAGCTTCGGATGGGCGCGCCAGCGGCTGGGGCTCGACACGGAGATGGTGGTCCTCACGAGGGACCCGGGCGCCTTCGCGCAGCGGGAGCCGCGGCTCTCCTCCGTGCCGGGGCTGAGCTTCGTGGCGGGCGACGTCCGCTCCTTTGCGTTTCCTCCGGGGAAGTTCAGCCACGTGATCCATGCGGCGGCCGCGGCCAGCGCGAGGCTGAACGTCGAGTCGCCCCTGGAGATGATGGAGACGATCATCGGTGGGACGCGGCGAACCCTTGAGTTCGCCGGGCACTGCGGAGCGCGCGTGTTCCTGCACACGAGCTCCGGCGGCGTCTACGGAAGGCAGCCCGACGAGATGACGCACATCCCCGAGGACTACGCCGGCGCGCCCGACCCGCTCGACCCGTGGTCGGTCTACGGTGAAAGCAAGAGGGCGGCGGAGCTTCTGTGCACGGTCGAGGCGCAGCGCTTCGGGTTTCAGAGCAAGAACGCCCGGATATTTGCGCTCCTTGGCCCGCGGCTGCCGCTCGGCATCCACTATGCGATCGGAAACTTCATCCGCGACGCGCTGCAGGGCGGGCCGATCAGGATCGGCGGGGACGGGACGCCGTTCAGGTCGTACCTCTACGCCTCGGACCTGATGGTCTGGCTCTGGACGATTCTCGTGCGCGGCGCCCCGGGCCGCGCCTACAATGTCGGCTCCGGAAGCGGCCTCTCGATCGCCGACGCCGCACGCGAGGTAAGCGAGGTTTTTGGCGGCGGCCTTGCGATCGAAATTGCGGGGCGACCGATGCCGGGCCAGCGGGGCCGGCGCTATGTGCCGTCCGTGGAGCGCGCCCGGCTTGAGCTGGGCCTGCAGCCGCGGGTAGACCTTGCCACGGGCATAAGGCGCACGGCAGAGTGGAATCGGCGACCAGGGTGAGCCGGTGTCTTGACACTGCTCGCCCGCTGTCGTCTTCCCTACGAGTTGAACCAATTGATGAAGCGCCTGGCCGACTACGTCTTTGATTATCTCACCTCTAAGGGGGTAGACCATGTGTTCATGGTCACCGGGGGCGGGGCGATGTTCCTGAACGATGCCATCGGGCTCAACAAGGGCATCAAGTACGTCTGCTGCCACCACGAGCAGGCCTGCGCGATGGCAGCCGAGGGCTATTCCCGGATTTCGGGGAAGGTCGGGGTGGTGAATGTCACCACGGGGCCCGGCACAATCAACGCCCTCAACGGGGTTTTCGGCGCCTACACCGACTCTATCCCGATGCTCGTCGTCTCGGGCCAGAACAAGCGCGAGACGATCCTCCCGACCTACAATATCCCCGGCCTTCGGCAGCTCGGGGAGCAGGAGGCGGACATCATCAGCATGGTCAAGGGGATCACCAAGTACGCGGTCCTGGTCAACGACCCTCTCACCATCCGCTATCACCTCGAGCGGGCGCTTCACTTGGCCACCGCAGGCCGCCCCGGTCCCACCTGGATCGACATCCCTGTCGATGTCTCGAACATCATGATCGATCCGCCGGCTCTGCGCGGCTACGACCCGAGGGAGGACTCGGCTGAGATGCCGCAGGAGGAGTTGGCGGCGGCGGTTTCGGACGCGATCGCCCGCCTGGGCAGTGCGCAGCGGCCGGTGGTGATGGCGGGAAGCGGCGTCCGTCTGGCCGGCGCCGCGGACCTTTTCGATAGCGTGACCCGCAGGCTCGGCATCCCCGTGACCACGGCGTGGACGGCGCACGACCTCGTCGCCTCGGACGAGCCCCTGTTCTGCGGGCGCCCGGGAAGCATCGGCGACCGTCCCGGAAACTTCACCGTCCAGAATTCCGACCTTCTGCTCGTCCTGGGGAGCCGGCTCAACATCCGTCAGGTGAGCTACAACTGGAAGGACTTCGCACGCCACGCCTTCAAGATCCAGGTCGACGCCGACCTGGCGGAGCTGATCAAGCCATTGGTCAAGAGCGACCTGCCCATTCAATGCGACCTGAGGGCCTTCCTGGGGGAGATGGACAGGCAGCTCGCCGCCTCCGGCTTCGACACGGCGCGCCACGCGGCCTGGCTCTCCTGGTGCCGCGAGCGCATGGCAAGGTTTCCGAATGTCACCGCGGCGATGCGCGAGCCCAAGGGGAAGATCAACCCCTACGTCTTTCTCGACGCGCTCATGCGCAAACTGGGATCGGACGATGTCGTCGCCTGCGGCAACGGGTCGGCGTGCGTGGTCACATTTCAGGTGGCGCAGATCAAGAAGGGCCTCCGCCTCTTCTGCAACTCGGGGAGCGCGTCGATGGGCTACGACATCCCGGCCGCGATCGGGGCGGCGCTCGCCGCAAAGGGCCGGGTAATCTGTCTCGCAGGGGACGGCAGCTGCATGTTCAACCTCCAGGAGCTCCAGACGCTCGTCCACCACCGGCTCCCGATAAAGATCTTCATCCTGAACAACGAGGGGTACCTCTCGATGCGCACCACGCAGAAGAACTTCTTCAAGGGCAACTACGTCGGGGAGGGGCCGCGCAGCGGCGTCACGTTCCCGGACTTCGTGAAGGTGGGCGAAGCCTTCGGCATTCCCTCCATGAGGATCGAGCGCCTCGATTTCAACGCCCAGCTCGATGGATTCCTCAACTCAAATGGTCCGGCTCTCGCCGAGGTGATCCTTGACCCCGAGCAGGCCTTCGAGCCCAAGCTGGCGGCGCGCCAGATGCCCGACGGCAAGATCGTCTCTCCGTCGCTGGAGGACATGTCGCCGTTCCTGTCTCGCGAGGAACTCAAGGAGAACATGCTGGTGCCCCTGATCCACTGAGGCCTTCCCATGCAGGAAAAATCAGCATCCAGCCCCTCGGAGAAATCTGCGCCTGAGCTCGCCGAACTCGTGGAGAGCCAGAAGGCGCTGATCGCATCGCAGCAGAATTTCATCCGGATGCAGCAGCACATGATGGCGCAACACCTCCTGAGGGAAGGAAAGGGTGAGATCTCGGTTAATAGCATGGCGTCCGAGGCAGAGCTCGCGGCACCAGCGGGTGAGGCGCCTATGTCAGTCCCGCCGCCCTCCGAGGCGGGGCAAGGGAGCCTCCCTGGCGAAGGCGCGGCGCCTGGCAGCGCAAAGGGCGCCGCCGGCGGGTCCCTGCTTTCCAGACACGGTTTGTCCGTGGTGCTTCCACTGGCCCTTGCGGTCCTGGTCGTCGTGTTGCTTTTCAGTGGGCCCAACGATGCGAAGGACGTCCACGCCCAGTTGGAGGCGATTCGCCAGAAGCAGCTTTCTGAGGAGAAGGAGCACCAAGTCGAAATGCTGCTCTCGTCGGACCAGATCAAGCAGCTGCAGGAGCAGCTCGTGCTCAACCAGAGCGCACTGACCCAGACCCAGGCGGCCCTTGCGCAGACGCAGGATGCCCTCAAAGCCGCACAGGCGCCGGCGGCGACAGGTGATGGCGCCAGCGCCGCCGTGCCTTCCCAAGCCGCCACGCCAGCGCCCGCAACCAAGACGGCGGCTGGCGACGAGGCCAAGGAGCTTCAGGTGATGCGCGAAAACTTAGCCTCGATAAGGAACGCGATTGCGCAGAACGACAGCGAGTACCTACAGGCGGCGCAGACGCTTGCGCGGAACAGGAGCGACCTTGCCGCCGTCATGGCGCAGCTGGAGGCGAAAAAAGGCGGGGCGGCGCCCGAGGGACCGGTGGCCCCGAAGAAGCCCGTGGAGGAGTACCTTCCCGAAGCGGCCAAGAGGATGATCGAGGCGCAGGCCAAGGGGCCCACGGGCACACCTTCAGCGCCAAAGGACATTGGGGAGGCGAGCAGTCAAATCATCCGCCTCAACAAGGAGCTCCTGGCAGCCGAGGTGCGGCTGAGGAAAGTCGGCGAGGAGCTGGGCGCGACCCAGACGCAGCTGGGCGAGGCAGTCAAGGCGCTCGCGGCGAAGTGACGGAGCCCCGGATTCCTTTTCACGCCGACATCCGCCAGGAATGGCCGGCGAGGCCCCGCTACCAGGCTTTCCGCTTCACCGCATTCAAGGGTATGGATAGGCCGGGCATGACTCCTCCGGAGAGGAACAGCGTATCACGGCCCGCTGCCACTGTAGCAGGAGAGGCGTCAAGCAAGGGGACATTCGCCCTTAGTACCTCCTCATTTCCCAGCAGCACCCGGAGGGACGTCTTGTCGCGCGACTTTTCCTCGAGCGTGGTCTTCGGCTGCCAGAGACTGGAAGCCAGAGGGGGCAGAAGGGCTCCGGCACGCACCTCAAGGCTTCTTGGGTCATGGCTGGGCCACGCCACGGGCGGGCCTGTTGTCCTTTGGCCGTCCGTGGTCAGCCAGACAAAGCGGACTTTGTCCCCATCGAGGTGCTCCACGAGGAGTTGGGCCCCCTGGCCGGGCAGGCCCACGGAGAGCAGGGGATCGAAGACACCGGACGGCATCGGGAGAAGCTCCACGGTCGCCACGAGGGGCCCGTAGGAAGCCTTTTCCCATCGGGCGGGTGAGGCCTTCGCGGGAAAGAGGGGATGGTCCACGTGGAGGATCCTTCCCGAGAATGTCGAGCCGAAGGCGGCGTCGAAGGGGGAGGCGCCGATGGAGAACTTGCCGCGCGGCAGATGAAACTTGGCCCACCCGTCAATGACCGGGCTGCCGTCAAGGAGGACGGTGATCATGCTGCGGGCAAGGGAGCGCTCCTCAGGCGAGAATCCCGCCAGCAGGGGATGGTCGTCCGGGGGCAGGAACGATCCGTAGCGAAGTTCGACCCGGTGGGGGAGGGCGTAGTCCACCTTCAACTGGTTCGAGAGGAGGCCGCCCCTGCCCGTGGATTCGAAGCCCACCTGCAGAAGGCCCGGCCTGACATAGTCCAGGTAGAGGAAATCCTGGGCGCCGTTTTCCCCCACCACCACGAGAGGCTCCACGGAGCCGAAACGATCTCCGGGAAGGACAAGGTCGAGGGCCAGCGCCCGGGGTCCGTCGTGGGTGAGGGCCTCGATGGCGTAGACCACCCGGTCGAAGGGCCTTGCAGCGGCCCTGAAGTCCTCCGGGCGCCTCTGGTCGAAGAGTTCCGTTGTCTGCGCTGTCGAGAACGTCTGGCAGGTGACGGCAGCCAGGCTCCAGGCGACCAGGGAGAA
>CAYNLL010000155.1:0-7483 GCA_964398015.1 uncultured Opitutaceae bacterium
CCGCGGCAGCGGCCCCAGGGTGATCGTCTGGTCCTTCTGCTCGACAGGGTAGGCCCTCTCGAGGATGGCGGCAAAGGCGCCGAGGGCGGCCTTGGCGGCCGCCGCGCCGACGCCGGGCTTCAGGCGGCCGACGAGAAAGACGTTGTAGACCTCGCGGCGTGTGAGGGTGCGCTTGGCGTCGCCCTGGAAATCGTTGGAAAGCTGGTCAAGGACGCCGAGCGGGAAATAGAGCTCGGGCCCGAATAGCATCATCGTGCCGGTGAAGTTCTCCGGCGCGACGCCGACAACGGTGTAGGGCCGCTCGTTGATGCGGATCGTGGAGCCGACGAGCGTCGGGCTGAAGCCGGTCCTTTTCCAGTAGAGGTGGCTGGCGACGACCACCTGCGCGGCGCTCCCCGGAGCCTCCTCCTGCGGCGTGAAGCCGCGGCCGCGTGCGAGCTTCACACCCAGCACATCGAAGTAGTTTGACGAGACGACCGAGACGAAGGTCCTGCGGGCCTCGGCGCCTTCGCCGACGCCGACCATGGTGAGCGTGTGCGCCAGGATGCCGGAAAAGGGGCTTCCGGCCTGCGCCTGCAGCTCGCGCAGGTCGCGGTACGTCGGGTAGGAGAACAGCCGGTATTTCTTGGGATCCTTCTTGTCCTGGGAATAAAGCTGCACGACCTGCTCCGCGTGCGGAAACGGGCGCGAGCTGTAGACCAGGGCGTGGAGGACGCTGAAGATGGCCGTGTTCACGCCGATGCCCAGGGCCAGGACCGCGATTGCGGTGGCGGCAAAGCCGGGGGATCTTGCGAGCAGCCGCAGGGAGAACCTGATGTCTTGGAGGAGGTGGGCCATGGTGGGGATGCCGGAGGGGCTCCGGACTCATCCGTGGCCCCATAACACGCCGGGGTCCCCCTGAGTTGCAGGAAAAAGGGGTCCCCGGCCACAATGGCCCCCAATTCTTGGCCGCGGGCGCAAGGCCGCGCCCGGTCAAACGGGGAGGCACCTCCTTCGCGCCCGACCCGCGCCGGCGCTCAGCGGGCGGTCTCGGGCGCGCGCCGCCACAGCCCGACCTTGCGCGAGTCCTCGTCCTGGTAGGTGAGGATGTCGCACCAGAGGTACTCGGGGCCGAGCGTCTTGTTCACCTTTTCCCAGAGCTGCGGGCTGTCGCCCTCGCGGTACCACAGGACGTAGTCGACGCCCTGCGCGGCAAGCCACTTCCCGGCGTCCGGGATCTCGCCGTCGTAGAGCAGCATCAGCCTGTCATGGCGCCTGCGGACATCCTCGCGGTTCTCCCGCCACAGGAGCTCGTGACCCCACCAGCCGAGCCACATCCTCTGGCCTGCAAACAGGGGGATGACCGCGGAATTCGTGAATCCCCCCTCCTTGTCGGGCCGCTCGACCACGACGCCGGGCTTCTCCACCTTGAGGCGCCCGAGCATGAGCCTGGGAAACTCGTTTTTTGTCAGGAAGTAGTGCCCCTCAAGCCTGCCCATCGCCTCCTTCGAGCCGTCCTTCATCGAGCCCCACAGGTCGTAGACATAGAGGCACGGGTAGAGGCAGAAGATGACGCCGACAATCTGGACCCAGCGCCTGCGGCTCTGCTCGAGGACAATCGGTCCGAGCGTCATCAGGGCGCCCGCGGTCACCCACGGCCACCACTTCAGCGTCGTGTTGAAGCGCTCGTACATCCCCGAGTACTCGTCCTTCACGTAGAAGAATTCGGAGAACAGGAGGAAGAAGAGCCAGAGCAGCGCGAGTTTCCGGCCCTGCGGGCTGCCCGAGACAAACCCGAGGAGGATAAGGGCGACCGTCGGAAGCATGAAGAGCACGAAGAGGAGCGGCGGGGTGTGCTCGTGGGCCTGCACCATGCGCAGGCCCACGTTGTAGCCTGCGGCCGACGCGGTGAATGCCGACAGGTAGACCCACGCCGCCAGCCACACGGCGGCGGCGCCCGCCGCCACCGCGGGCACGAGACGCCTCCACTCTCGCCAGTTCGCCGCGATCCACAGGCCGACGGCAAGGCCTTGGAGCGGCAGGACCCACGTGTTGGCGAGCAGCGTCCAGGTCAGGGTCGAGCCCGCGATCACCGCATAGCGCAGGAGGCGCGTCTGCAGCCAGAGCAGCATGGCCATTGCGCATACGCCCATCAGGTAGTAGCCGGAGAGCGGGGCGTGGTAGTCGCCCAGAAACACGACGTAGGAGAAAATCTCCCCGGGAAGCTCCATCCGGTGGGCCCTTCCCTCGGGGTCCAGGACGGTGAACTTGTCGTTGTAGGCCCTGAGCCACGGCCCCACGGGGGGCTTGTCCATCTGCGCGCTGCCGATGAAGCGCATGCTGGTCCACGGGGTGACGGCCTTGTCGGTCAGGTGGACGATGCCGGTCACTCCCGTGCCGCCGACGACAAACCCGGCGAGGATGAGGGCGCGCACCCACGGCCTCTTGGCCGCCATGAAGGCGGCTCCGGCGAAGGACAGGCCGCCCAGGCCGATCAGCATGCAGTAGCCCAGGTTGTACGCGGTCCCCGGCGGGAGCAGAAGCACGCGGCCCATCAGTGCGGCGCCGTAATGCTGGAAGCTGTAGTACTGCGTCGAAAGGTAGGGGAAGAACCAGACGTCGGGAACCGGCAGCGTCGCGCCGGTGTAATAGCTGCAGATGTACGAGAAGTCCGCGATCTTCTCCGAGGAGCCGTCGATGTTGGGGTAGGCGAACCGCCAGCATAGCGCGTAGAGGAAGACCCCGGCGCAGACCCCGAAGCACCCGATGAGTCGGCGCGGGGCGAATTCTTCGCGCCAGGCCGCGATGAGCGCTGCGCCGCGCTCTCCCATCCAGGCGGGCCTCGATCCGGAGAGGCTGAACCCGATCAGCGCGGCGGAGCATGCCGTCGAAAGCACCTCCAGGCCCGGCAGCGACGGCCCCAGGCCGGCGTGGCACTCGATTGCGTAGACACCGGTCACCGCGAGAAGCGGGCCCACCGCCAGGGCAAACCAGCGGTTGCGCCAGTACAGCCCGGCGGCGAGCATCAGCCCCCAGAGATTTACCGCGAGGAGGGCCAGGGTGAACAGGAGTCCCAGATGTTGCATGCGCCGTGGGTTCTTTGGGGAAGGGCGCTCGCCATCATGGGGGAGACGGTGGCCCGGGCAAGATATTGTCCCGGAGCCCCGCCCGGCGCCCTGCCGTCCCGCGGGGCCCTATGGGCCCGCGGCGACGGACGCAGACTGCTCCCTGCAAAGGTAGCGCTCGAGCACTTCGCGCTCGGCCTGTATCCAGTGGATCAGGTCCGTCCCGCCCCCACCACCCGCGCCCTGCGACAGCTCATCCGCGCGATGCGCGATCAGCATCTCGATCTGCAGCAAATCGTCACCGTCTGAGCCTGCGGGCGCCGCGGCCGTGTTGTCCAAGTTCATTTCCAGTGATTCTATCGTGGTTAAGACGTCCAGCGTGCGGAAACGTTCCGCCTGCGTCGAAGTCCGCCCGTCCGACGCAGGACTCTCGCATCTTGCCCGGGCGCCAGCAACTGGGCCTGCGTCACGTTTCTGAAAACACGCTCCGGGGAGCTCGGCACACAGCTTGACACCGCACCCCCGCTGCGGCGACGTCTCCGACGTGCCCGAATCCTGCCGTATCTCCGTGAAGGCCATACCCAATGCGCGTCGCACGGAGATCGTCGGTTGGAGGGGGGCAGACCTGAAGGTCAAGGTCCAGGCGCCCGCGCTCGACGGCAGGGCGAACGAGGCCCTCTGCGATGCCATCGCCCGGGAGCTTGGAATTCGCGGGAGCGCGGTGACGCTCGTGCGGGGCGCCGCGTCGCGCACCAAGCTGGTCGAGGTCCGCGGCCTCTCCCTGGGCGTCGTCCAGTCCCGCCTGCCCGGGGCCTGAGCGCGGAGCGATCCGTCGTGCAGGCCCTCGGCGCCCTCAGGGGGCGACGCCCCAGCGCATGAGCGGATAGTATATCCCGATCGGCCTGCCCGTCACCTCCTTCTCGGGCACAAAGCCCCACACCCGGCTGTCGTCGCTGTTCGGGGAGTTGTCTCCCATGGCGAAGAAGGCCCTCGGCTCGACCTGCACGGTCGCGCCCGGCATGAGCAGGCCCCTCGCCTCGTACCCGGGGTACCTCCCGAGCGTGAGCGCGTTGTCATCAAATGTCGCGGATCCCGTGATCGGGGAGCCGTTGCGGTAGAGCGTCGTGCCCCTGACCTCCAGCGTGTCGCCGGGCTGGCCGACCAGGCGCTTGATGAAGAAGATGTCGCCCTTGGTGCGCGCGATGTCCGGGATCTTGCCCGTGCGGAACACGAGGCCGCTCCCGATCTTCGGACGCACGAAATTGTAGCTCACCCTGTCGACGAACACCTTGTCCCCCGCGATCTCGTCGAATCCGAGGACGCGCTCGCCTGCGCGCACGCCGCGGCCGGTTCGGACGCAGTGGAGCGTCTCGCCGTCCACGACTCGGTCGACGAATTCACCCGCGCCGAGCCTCGAGCGGAGCGCCGCCACCAGCCGCGCCTGGCGGTAGTCGCCGTCGCCGCCGAAGAACCCGTCGTAGACCGCCCAGTCCATGTCGAAGTCCACCGGCACGCGGAACCGCACGGGCTGGTCGCCGACAAGCAACGTGTACTCGCGCTGCTTTGCCGGAAGGAACAGGAGCGAGCGGCCGGCCACGGGAACGCAGTGGACAAGGCCGAGGCTTTTGGAGCCCCCGATCGGGACGAGTATCTCGCCCTCCGCTGGCGAATCAATCCGGTGGGGCCACGCTCCGACCGCGAGGATGCGGCAGGCTTCCCTCAGCGCTCCCGGCTCGTCTGAGGGACTGCGGAAGACCTGCGGCGTCATGCCGTTGTAGGTCGGCCACATCGAGTTGGTGGGGATCTCGAAATTCTGGACGAAGTAGGCGCGAAAGCCGATGACGACGAACGCGAGGATGACGAGGAACTCGACGTTCTCGACGAGCGCGGACCTTGGGTAGGCCGCCCCGCCCGCGCGCCGCAGCAGGGCCTCGAGGGACGCGGTTGCGGACGTCAGCTCGCCGGCCGCGGCGCGCGCCTTGAGCAGGTCCCTGAGCGCGCCGCGCAGCGCGCGCAGGCTCCCTTCGTCATGCTGCGTCAGCTGGTCGCGCCGGATATGCCAGACCCTGTCGGCCAACTCGAGGCAACGCGAGGCGCTGTCGCGCGCCCGTTCTTCATCGCGTGAGCGGTGGCTGAACATGGCGGGGGATTGGCGAAAAGGCGGAAACGCCCCGGGAGAATTCCGCCGGAGCGAAGTCGACCATGGGCAAAGCGGGTCCGCGGCTCCACCTCAAACCGGCGCCCTTCAGAGGGTCGGCGCTCCGGTCGGATGCTCCAGGCGCGCGCGGCCGGAGCCGCGATCGCCGGAGCCGGCCGGCCGCCAACCCGGCTGAAGGCATCAGCGCAGGTGGCCGCCCCCGTGGAATGAGCTGCCGTGGAAGCCGCCGTGGCCCCAGTGACCGTAGCCGCCGTGGAACCAGCCGCCCACCCCGAGATACAGGGCACCGGGGAAGAACCCCCACGCCCAGGGGTATCCGTAGTAATAATAGTCAGGATAGGCCGCCGAGTAGTCGACGGGACCATAGTCGGTCACCGCCGGCCCAGGGTAGACGTCACCCGGCTGCGCGCCCGGCGCATACTGGCCCGGGATGTACGGCGCCGGCGTCGAGGGCGACGGCACGCCCTGGGCCGCGGCGGACTGCCCCGGGGGCATCGGCGGCGCGCTGGGGGACTGCGGGGTCTCCCCCACGTTCCATGCGCCGTTCACCCAGGCCCAGCCGCTACCCGATGGAACCCAGTGCCCCTCAACCCACGACGCGCTCCGGCTCGGGGGAAGCTCCCAGTGACCCGCGATCCACTTCCACTGCCCGCCCTCGGAATTCCAATGGCCCGCCATCCAGACATATTCAGGGGAGGGGGCCGGGCCCACCATTTGGGTGTCGGCCGGGGCCGTGGCCCCGGGGGCCGCGCCTGCCGCCGTGTCCGCACGGACGATCGCGCATGCCGCGACGCACGCCGCACCGATGACAAATGCTTTGGTGATTGAATTCATTTTTTTGTGACTTCTCGCTTCGGATGCTCGTTGGACTTCTGACAGGGCGGGAGGGCCCGCTGTTCCGCAATTCTGGCCTGGGCCTTGTTCCCACCCGAGACTCATTTCGTCGTGGATCATCCTGTTATGAAAGACGCCCGCGGCGACAAAAGGTGACACGCCCCCGTCCGAGGGGCACGCACCTCCGTTGCCCCGCAGGGGGAACCGGGAGCGGTTCCCCCCCCGAACCTCTCTGAAAGCGGGTTATAAAAGCGGAATGCCGGGCCGCGTCTGGGCGGCCCGGCATCCGTGTGGCTCTTCGCGCCCCCGGCGGGCGCGTCAGAAGCGGTAGTTGAAACCGGCCTTGAACCCGAGGTCGCTCGAGCTGCGCTGGTCGAGCTGGGCGGTGAGGGATGCGCTCCATTCACGGGTTATCGCGTAGGTCGCCTTGACGCCATAGTCCCAGAGATAATTGGGCAGGTTCGCGGTGGCGGTGTCGTGGTCCTGCAGGTGCGGCTCGCCCTGGTACTCGATGAACGGGGTCAGGGTGAGGCGCCGCGCCACCGGCACCTCGACGCCTGCCGTGAAGGCGTAGGCGAGCGAGTTGGCGGTGATATCGGACGTCTGCTGGTTGGCCCAGCCCGCGTCCCCCGTGAGAAAGAGCTTCCCCCAGCTCTCCGCTGCAAAGGCCGTCGCCCCCAGCATGAGGGTGTTTCGGTAGTCGTGGTATCCGAGCGCCCCTCCGGTCAGGTATTCGTACGAGAGGTTCCCGTCAAAGCCGAAGACGCCCTCCTTTGCGACGGTCTGGTTCACGACCAGGTCGTATGCGTGGAGGACGCCGGGCATCGCCGTCTGCTTCAGGTACCCGAAGCTGAAGTCCGTGTAGTTGTTCCCAAGGAGCCCGCCGTTGGGAGCCGACTCGGGAGCGTCCGGCGGGGTGGACTGCACCGACTGCGCGGAGGCAGTGAGGGCGAGGCCGAGCGTGAGCGCGGCCAGCATTAGGGTTTTTTCAATTTTTGTTTTCTTCATTGTATCGGTTTTTTGGATAATCCCGGCAGGTCTTGCGATCTCCCGGGACATCCTTCGACCGCTGGCGCGTGGAAAGTTCCATCGCCCCGCATTGCACATTGCATGACGCGCTCCATTGCCGGCGCTGCGGTGCGCCTCCGATATTAGGCGCCGGCGAAGGCTGCGAGAAGCGCGTCTTAAAAAGGAGCCCGGGCGTCAGCCGCGCGGGAACATCGGCGGCGCGCGAGTTTCACAACGGCAGGCGGATTCGGTGGACCGGGCCGGCGTTGCGGACGGGCTGTGCCCTCAGCGCCGGCGGCTCCGGACGGGCGCGTAGGCCCGGGGAGCGGTGGCCACTAGGCGGCGACGAAATCGATGTAGCCCCGCTCCACGTCGGTGTGCACGAGGCGCACGCTGAGGCGGTCGCCTTCGAGCCACAGTACGGTCTGGCCCGGATTAT
>CAYNLL010000156.1:0-4937 GCA_964398015.1 uncultured Opitutaceae bacterium
CTCCATGGTCACCCCGTAGATCGCGTTGGCCGCCGCCACGGTGCGCTTGTTGTGGGTGATGATGATGAACTGCGAGTCCTTGACGAATTTCCTCAGGAGCTCGGTGAAGCGCCCGATGTTCGACTCGTCGAGCGGCGCGTCGAGCTCGTCAAGGAGGCAGAACGGGGACGGCTTCACCAGGTAGAGGGCGAAGAGGAGGGCGACGGCCGTCAGGGTCCTCTGTCCCCCGGAGAGCAGGGAGATGCCCTTCAGCTTCGTCCCCGGGGGCTGGGCCACGATCTCGATGCCGCTCTCGAGCACGTCGTCCGCCTGGACCAGCTCGATGGAGGCGCGCCCGCCCCCGAAGAGCGTGGCGAACGTGTACTCGAAGTTCTTGCGGATCTGCTCGAACGTCACCTCAAACTGGCGCTGCGAGGTCTGGTTGATCTCGTCGATCGCCGCGATGAGCTCGGTCCTGGCGCGGGTGAGGTCGTCGCTCTGGGTCCTCAGGAAGTCGTGGCGCTGCTTGAGCTCGGAATACTCCTCGATGGCGACAAGGTTCACGGCCCCCATGCCGCCCATCCTCTGGCGCAGCGCGTCCACCTCGGCCTTCACGGCCTCCCAGTCCGTCGCCTCGAGCGCGGCCAGCTCCGCCTCCCCGGGCGCCTCCGGGCGCTTCTTTCGCGGGCGCCGGACGACCGGCTCGGCGTCCTCCTCCTCGTCCAGGTCAAGGGGCCTAAGGCCGGGCGGCTCGTCCTCCGCGTGCCAGAGCGTCTGGCGCCAGTCGACGGCGGCGACATCCGCCTGGAACTCCCGCGCCACCTCTTCCGCGAGGAAGGAGGCGCGCTGGCGGCCCTCGGCGAGGCGGACCTCGTGGGCGCTGAGCTCCTCGTGCGCCGCGTCGGACTCCTGGCGGAGCGCGGACTGCGAGGACTCAAGGGAGCCTATCCCCTGCTCGACCGCGACGAGCTCCGCGCGGATCCTCTCCACCTGCTCCTGGGCGACCGAGAGGGTTTCGCCGATCCGCTCCGCGTTGCGGCGCTGCTCGGCATCCTCGCCCTCGAGCTCCGCGATCTGCGCGGTCCACACCTCGATTTCCTGCTGGCGCTGGACGAGAAGGTCGCTGATCTGGCCGCGGCGGCGCTCCATCTCCCCGAGGCCGCGGTCGATCACCTCGACCTTCTGCCTGCGCTCCGCCAGCTCGAGCCTCGCCTGGGCGAGCGCGTCCCTCTTCGCGTCGCGGTTGGCCCGGGCCGCGCCGAGGCGCGCCTCGAGGTCCTCGATCCGCTTGCGGTGGGCTGCGGCCGCGGCCTCGGACTGGGCGAGGCCCGCCATCGCCTTCTCCCATCGCGTCTGCGCCTCCGTCCGCGCCTGGGAAAGCGAGGCGAGCTCCTGCTCCATCCGCTTCACGCGCGCAGTGGCCTCGTCGGCCCCGCGGCGGGCGTTGCGCTCCTCGGCCTGCGAGGACGCCACGGCCTGTGTCGTGGCCATCACCGAGGCGCGGCGCTCCTCCAGCGCCTGCTCCGCGGCGACAATCTTTGCATTGAGCGCGTCGGCGGCCCCGCGCAGCTCGTCGTGCTGGCGCTGGTCCTCGGCGAGCGCCTTCGCCGTCTCCCGCAGGTCGATCTCTCGCTGGACGATGCTGTTCGCCTGCCGCTTGGGGTTCGCGTGGCCGCCCGAGACCAGGCCCCGCCTGTCCACCATCTCTCCCTTGCGCGTCGCGACCGCGAGGAACGGGAACTCGGGATGGGCGTGCCAGAACCCCAGGAAGGAGCCGAGGTCGTCGGCGATGTAGCACGAGGCGAGGATCGCGCGCGCGGGATGGCCCTCGTCGATACGCGCAAGCGCCGCGGTTGCCGGGAAGACCCCGGGCGGCAGCTCCCGCTGGGAGGCGCCGTCCGAGCCGAGCTCGGAGATCCTGAGGATGACAGAACCGATCTGCTCCTGCTCGAGCTGCGCGAAGATGCGCTGCGCCGTCGCCAGGTCGCTCACCTGTATGGCCTCCGCAGCGGATCCCAGAAGGGCCTCGATCGCCCGGCCGAACTCAGGCGTCACCTCCATCCCCTGGGAAACGGCCGTCGCCCTCGAGCCCGCAAGCGCCCCGGAGAGGCGTCCCTGAAGGACCGCCTTGGCTCCCTCGCCGAAGCCCTCCCATCGCTCCTGGAGCTGCTGGAGCAGCTTGAGGCGCGCCCCGCGCTGCGCGAGCTGGCGGTCGGTCTCCTGGAGCCTGCGCTGCGCCTCGCGAAATTCGCGCGTCAGGGCCGCGACCGCCTGCACGGCCTCCGCGGCGGACGCGTTCGCCTGCGACCTCCCCGCGAGCGCCTCCTCGACCCGCGCCGCGGCCTCGGCGGCCGCGCTGACGGCCGCCCCCTCCTGCTCCCTCACCAAACGCAGGTCGCCCGCGAGCGCCTCGTGCCGGTGGAGGCTCGTCTTCTGGTCGACCTCGTGGCCGGAGGACTCCGTCCTGAGCCGCGCGACCGCGCTGTCAAACTGGAGGAGCTCGAACTTGGCCTGCTGGAGCTCGCGCTCGAGCTTGCTCAGCTCGCCTTCCGAAACGGCGAGCTCCCGGTTGTGCTGCTGGTAGACCGCGTCGCTGCTCCCGAGCAGGCCGAGCTGCAGCTGCTTGTCCTGCGATCCGGTGTCGACCTGGGCCGAGACCTCGCGCAGCTGCATCTCGAGCTCCCCCAGCGTGTCGCGCGCGACGTCGAGGCGTTCGGCGAGCCCCGACTTGCGGGTCCGGGCGAGGTTGGCCTCGTTCTCGGCATGCTCCTTCTGCGAGCGCAGGTCAAATACCGCCTGCTGCGCGTCCTGGACGCGCTGGTTGAGGCGGCTGCGCTCGCCCTTCCTGGCCTCAAGGGCGGACTGCTGGCCGTCGAGCGCCTCCCGGCGCCTGCCGGCTTCGGCCCGGATTCCCGCCAGCTTGAGCTCAAGGGAGGCCAGCGACTCCGCCAGCCTGCCGTGCTGCAGGGCGCTCCACGCGAGGCTCAAGTGGCGGAGGCGATGGGCCAAGCGCTTGTAGCGCATGGCCTTGGATGCCTGGCGCTTGAGGCTGCCGATTTGGCGGCCGACCTCGCCTACGACGTCGGCGACGCGGGCCAGGTTCTGGTCCGTGAGGGCGAGCTTCCCGAGCGCCTCCCGGCGCTGGCTCTTGTACTTCGTTATGCCCGCGGCCTCCTCGAACACCGCGCGCCTCTCCTCCGGCTTTGAGGAAAGAACCTGGTCGATCTGACCCTGGGCCATGATCGAGTAGCTGGTCCGGCCGACGCCGGTGTCCATGAAGAGCTTCTGGATGTCCTTGAGGCGGCAGGATTGCCCGTTGAACAGGTACTCCCCCTGGCCGTCGCGATAGACCCGCCGCGTGACCTCGATCTCGTGGAATTCGCTTCCGAGCTGCTTCTCGCACTCCGTCAGCAGCATCGAGACCTCGCACAACTGAGCGGCCCTGCGCGTGTCGGCGCCCTCAAAGATGACATCCTGCATCTTGCCCCCGCGCAGCGCCTTGGCGCTCTGCTCGCCCAGGACCCACCGGATCGAGTCGGCAATGTTCGATTTGCCGCACCCGTTCGGGCCCACGACCGCGGTCACGCCGGGCTCGAAGAGCAGCGTGGTCGGATCAGCGAATGACTTGAAACCGTGCAGTTTTAGCGCCTTGAGATACATGAAGCGGGCGAATTGGAGAGGGCCCCGCCTAAGCGGGCAAACGCAAAAGGCGGATTCACGCGTGATCCCAGGGCAGGCGCACGGCGACGCGCTTGGTCCTCCACACCCGGAACACCGTGAACATCTTGCCCGGGTTGAGGATCCCGCGCGGGTCAAGCGCCCGCTTGACCGCCCGCATGGCCCTCACGGCGGCGGGCGGGTGCTGCAGCCTGAGGAACGGGGTCTTCGCCAGCCCGATCCCGTGCTCCCCCGAGATGGCGCCCCCCAGCCCCACAACCTCCTTCATCAGCCTGACCACCGCGCGCTCCGCCGCGCGGCACTCCGCGGGGACCGCGGCGTGGTACATGATGTTCACGTGCAGGTTGCCGTCGGCCAGGTGGCCGAACGTCGGAATCGGCAGCCCCGACTCGCGGCGCAGGACATCGAGGAAGCGCGCAAACTTCAGGTACTGGCGCATCGGGATGGCGATGTCCTCGTTGAGCTTCGAGTCGCCCAGCTTGAACATGGCGCCGGAGCAGGCGCGCCGCACCTCCCACAGCTTCTCGGCCTCCTCGCGGCTCCCTGCCGCCCTGTGGGCGAGCCCGTGGCGCGCGGCCCATTTCAGAAGGAGAGCCTTCTGCTCCCTCACCTCCGCGGCGCCTCCCGCGAGCTCCAGCAGCACGACGGGCCGACCCGCCTGCCCGCGGAACACCGCCCTGCCGGTCGCCCGCTCGGCGCATTCGACCGAGCAGCGGTCCAGAAACTCGCAGATCGCCGGCTGCAGGCGCATCGAGAACAGCGCCAGCGCCGCCCGGAAGGCGTCGGTCTCCCTGCGGAACGACACCAGGAGCGTCCAGCGCTCCGCGGGCATGGGGATGAGCCTGAGCGTCGCCTCGGTCACGATCCCGAGCATCCCCTCGCTCCCGATCCACAGGTCCCTCAGGTTGAAGCCGGCCGAGAACTTCTTGGTCGAGGTGCCCCACTCGACCCACTCGCCCGTGGGCAGGAACCCCTTCAGGGCGATGACAAAGTCGCGGGTGACGCCATACTTTCCGCCGTGCATGCCGCCCGCGTTGCACGCGATGTTGCCGCCGATGGTGCAGTACTTCCTCGATGAGGGATCGGGTGGGTAGAACCACCCCTTGGCCCGCGCGGCGGACTCGATCTTCGCGATCGTGGCGCCGGCCTGGACCTGCGCGAAACCGGCCTGCGCATCGATCCTCACCCTGTTCCACCCGGTGAGATCGACCACCCAGCCGCCGTGGGCCGGCGAGGCCGACCCGGTGAGGCTCGTCCCCCCGCCCCTGACCGTGACGGGC
>CAYNLL010000156.1:4947-7469 GCA_964398015.1 uncultured Opitutaceae bacterium
AACAGCCACGCCTTCGCCGTGGTGGCGTCGTAGGCGTCGACAAGCATGCGCACGGCGACGTCGTCCGCGGCGAGGTCCGAGCGGTCGCGGGGGAAAACGGCCGCTGCGGGCACGAAGGCAATCTTGCTCCCGTCATACGAGGCGGCGCGCTTCGATTCCCCGTCGGTCCTGACGACGCGAGAGCCTAGCTTGGCCCTCAGTTGCTTCGTGGCGGCAGCATGTTCCATCGGTCTACGTCCCGCTACACCGGCTTGCGCCCGGGGGCAAGTCCATGCGGCAGGAGGAGGCTGCGGACATTCGAGCCGAGGATCCTCCCGCGCTCGGCCTCGTCCAGGCCGCAGCGCGCGATCTCGCCCAAGAACGCGCCGAAGCCGGGCTCGCGCGACTGCCTGGGATAAAGGAGCAGCGGGTAATCCGAGCCGTAGAGGATCCTTTCCGCGCCGACGCGGTCCACGGCCTGCCGGAACACCTCGGGCGTGTAGAGAAGCGGGGAGGCGGCGGTGTCAAAATACACGTTGGGGGGCAGGCTCTCGCCCTCTCCCGGGGGCCCCCGGAACGCCATGCCGCCGCCCCAGTGGGCCAGGATGAAGGTGGCCTCGGGATACTCCCGCGCGAGCCGAAGGTAATCCGCCAGCGGCGTGGGAGGGCCCGCCCGGGGACCCGCCTCGGGGTCCGTGGCGTGGAGCGTGAGGGGGACCCTTCGGTCGGCGGCAAGCTCGACCACGCGGCGCCACGAGGCGTCCGCGAGCGCGAAGCCCTGCGCCCGGGGGAGCATCTCTCCCACGCCGCAGAGGCCCGAGTCCAGAGCCCGCTCGAGCGCCTCGGCCGCCCGGGGCCCGGCTGCGGGCTGGACGGCGGCGAACCCGAGAAGCCGGCCCGGGTGCCTGCGGATCCACTGGGCGTACCAGCCGTTCTGCAGGTCGCACGTCTCCTGGCGCTCCCAGTACCACCCCAGCATCACGCACGCCTCCACCCCGGCCCTGTCCATGTCGCCGATCAGCCGGTCCGGGTCGGCCCAGCCCTGGAGCGAGCGCCTGCCCTCGGGCGCCACGCAGTCCACCCAGCCCGGCTCGCCCCGCGCCTTTCCCCAGGCCGCGGGGTCCGCCGCGACCTCCGGCGCATAGGCGTGGATGTGGGCGTCTACGATCCCCAGGGGCTCCATTGGGCTCAGCTCAGCGGGCGGGAACCTTTTCAGCGATCCTTTTGCACCCGGCAATGTCCAGCTTGCCCGTCCCGAGCAGGGGGATCGTGTCGACGCGGACGAAGCTGCGCGGAATCCACAGGTTCGGAAGGCCCGCGGCCGCGAGGCGCTCCCTCACCTCCCCCGCCGACAGGTCGAGCGTCGTCAGGGCGACAAGCGTCTCGCCCTTTGTCTCGTCGGGAATCCCTACCACGACGACGGACTGCGACTCGGACGGGTCGATGCTGAAGAGTTCGGCAATCTTCTGCTCGATGGCCCCGTGGGGCACCATCTCGCCCCCGATCTTCGAGAAGCGGGCGAGCCTGCCGTCGACGATCACGAAGCCGTCCTCGTCGATGTGGGCGAGGTCCCAGGTGACGAACCAACCGTCGCGGAAGGCGGTGGCGGGGCGCCCGTCGTCGCCGAGGTAGCGCGAGAACACGTTCGGGCCCCTCAGGCAGAGGACCCCCGTCTCGCCCTCGGAAAGCTCGGCGCCCGTCTCCGGGTCGACCACGCGCGCGGACATGCCCGGAAGCAGCCGGCCTACCGTGCCGGCCTTCTTGCCGATCTGCTCATCCGCCGTGCCGGTCGTCACCGGCGGGTGGGGCTGGTTCACGTTGGAGACGGGGGAGGTCTCGGTGAGCCCGTAGCCCTGGAGGATCTCGACATGGAACTTCTCGAGGAAGCCCTGGCGCAGGTCCTCGGTCAGCTTCTCTGCCCCGGTCACGACGAGCTCCAGGGAACGCAGGTCCCCCGGAGTCGCCTTCTTGAGGAGGGGCCGGATGAAGGTCGGAGCCCCGATCAGCACGGTCGCCCCCTCCTCCCGGATCGAGTCGATGATCGCTCGGGTGTCGAGCGGGCTCGGGGTCGTCACCAGGCGGCATCCCCTGAGGAACGGGTACCAGAGCGTGAAGGTGAAGCCGAAGCTGTGGAAGACGGGCAGGCATCCCAGCATGACGACGGAGCTCGGCAGGATCGACATGGACGAGACCTGCGCGCAATTGGCGAGCAGGTTGCGGTGCGACAGGACGACGCCCTTCGGATTTCCCGCGCTGCCGCTCGTGAAGAGGAGCGCCGCCTCCTCGTCGTCCCCCCGGGACGGGACGCCGATCAGCGAGGCGACCCACTGGTTGGGCAGGAGCCACGCCGCGGCGAGCCAGGGGAGGATCGCGCGCTTGCCCCCGGCCGCCTTGATCTCGTCGGGCAGGTCCACCGTCCGCTCCGGCCACGGGAAGTCCGCCAGCCTGGAGCGCATGGCCTCCGCCGTGATGACGGTGCGCACGCCCGACGCCGCGATGCTCGACTCGGCCGCCGCCCTGCCGGCGGTGAAGTTCAGGTTGAC
>CAYNLL010000157.1:0-7437 GCA_964398015.1 uncultured Opitutaceae bacterium
GCTCTCCCGGCAAGTGGACATGGGACGAGCTGCGGCGCCGGCCCGACGGCTCTTTCTGGCAGCCCGTGCTGAATAATCGGATGGGTACGGCCGACGGCGGGAGCGTCGGCTTCTGGGTCGATGATGACCACTCGCACGACGTCTGGTTCCATCCCTTCCGCCTCGACAATCAGGGCTGTGTTGTGGACGCCGAAGGACGCAGAATGGAGGAGTGTCTGGCGAAGGCCGGATCCGAGGAGCAATAGTTTCGGGCCCATCATCCTCGCCAAGCCGCCGCCCTTTTCCGCCCCCCGATGCCGCGCCTGAGTGGCTCCCGGTCCTCCTGCCGGCCCAGAGACCCATTACGCCGGGCTACTGGATAGCGGTAACAGTTAACGGGCGGCCGACGTGGCTGCTCGCCTCCTCCTAGCATTCGCAGCGGGGGAAGACTCAAGAATCGACCTGTTCTCCAAGGTCCCCGAAAACTGGGAGCCCTAATGCCCCACCCGGAAGATGATCTCTTTTCCGACCCGCGCCCGCGCTATCATCTCCCGGTATAGCCTATAGGTGAACCCGGGCGCATAGTCCTTCCAGCACTGGCTCAGCTTCTCGTCGTAAACCCTCAGCCAGCTCAGCGGGATGAACTCGAGGGACTCCCGCGACCTGAAGATCTCCGCCAGCGCCCCCACCAGCGCCCGGGAGTCGAAATTCGGGGGTGAGTAGCTATTGATGTAGTAGGAGCAGCTCACATGCTCCGACAGCGGGGGCACTGTGGGGTCCTCATTGATGTCCACGACGCCCCACTTCTCCCCGTCCACCGGGTCGCCGGACAGCAGGGACCGCGCCCGCGTGCGCTCGCAGACCAGCCATCCAACCGGGTAGCGCGCCGCCATCTGAAAAGTGAGCCCCCCCCCCGCGAGTAAGCGGCGGCCCGCCCGGCGGTCAGGCGGGCATAGTCTGTGCCGCCGCCGGGGCGGCGCGCGCGCGCGAGTCGGAGAGGGCGAGCTGAACGGCGTCCCCGATTCTAAACAGGATGCGGCGCCCCGCCCGCGCGCGCGCCGGGAGCTCGAACCGCAGGGACGCCAGGTGCTCCCCGTTGGAGGGGCAGTCCCGCCACACCCGCCGGAAGTCGTCGACGTCGTGCCCATTAATCCTGTGGTCGTGGTAGAACATTAGGTCCTGGAGCAGCTGGGCCAGCCGAGCCGCCCTCCAGCCGGGGAAAGTGTCCCCGTAGATCTCGACCGCCCCCTCCGGCGCCGGCCCGTCTTCCGCGGGGCGCACTAGCCACTCCTCGTGCTCGTACATTGTCCCGGCTTCGATCGCGGAGTGCGCCGCCCGCTTGTACGGGACCAGCCGAGCGATAGGCCACGCCTCTTGGCCCCCCATCGCTCGCGCGCAAAATGGCGTGGCTACTAAAGGATCTCGGCTCGTTCGTGTGGAGCCTCGTGCCGAGCGTCGACCCCCTCTGGAACTCCCGGAAGTGGCGGCAAGTCCTCCGGGAGGCCCACGACCAAGAGCTCAGCACCGCGGGCCCGCCGCCGCCGCCCCCCCGCGACCAGTGGCACTGGGTCCGGCCGGGGAGCGACATCGACGAGAGCGTCTCGCTCCCTTTGCTGGCAGGCTCTACGAGCGATGGCGTCCCACCAGCACCGGTCGCACGCGCACAAGAGCGCCCCGTCGGAGGAGAATGGCAGCAAGTCGCGCCTGAGCGGGGAGGAGATCCTGGAGCGCCTGACCCGCCTCGAGGCGAAGATCGACGCCCTGGCGGCGGGGGCTGTGATCCGCCCCCAGCGCCCCCGCCTCCGGGCGTCGGTGGACCCGTCGAAGATCCGGACGAGCCTGAACTACCTCAAGTACAGCCTTGAGGGGGACACCGACGGCAACCGCGCCCGCTTCGCCGCCCCCATCGCCGCCGCCCAGGCGAGGCTGGGGCCCCGGGCCGACGACTGGCGCGTGGTCGCCGCCGAAGTCTGGCGCGAGATGCCGGCGTCAGAGAAGCTGGGAGTCCGGACCGACTTCGAGCGCCACCGCGACGCCCACCCCCCGGCTTGAACGCCCGCCCTTTTTCGGGGGCCATGAAGTTTCTCGCCCTGCTCGACCGCGTCCTCGAGAGGGGCGACCCGGGCGACTCCCGGTGGCTGCGGCTGCTGGAGATGTCCAGGGGCCGGGACGCCCCCCTGACGGCTAAAGAGCTCCGCCTGGTCTACTCCCACTGGTTTCCCGGCCGCCGCTTGGCTTGAACACCCGCCCTTTTCGGCAAGCATGTCCAGCCAGGGCCTCAACTCTCGGCTCCTGGGCCTCGCCCGCAGGGGCACCCGCCGCGAGGCGGCGCCCGCCCGCGTCCACCACTCCACCCTCGAGGGGGACCACATCTACCTCAGCCTCAGCGTCATCAACAACACCCCCGACACGGTCAGCCTCGCCAACTTCATACAAACTGACATGAACATCCCATACATCCAGAAGTCGGAGGAGTGGGAAGTCGGTCTGATCCGGTGGAGACTCCCGAGTAGCCAAATTCCGATATTCGGCTTTTCCAGCAACTCCTACTACATCACATTCCGCCCCCACGGGGGGGCCGCAGATGCCCCAGTGGTGGTCTCGTTCGACCCGACTCTGACGGGGGCAGTCGCTAACCAGGGGATCTACAGCTTCCAGGCCTTCCTCAACATGATCAACGCCGCCCTCGCCGCCGCCTACGCCGCCCTCGCGGACAAGCCCACCGCTGCGCCCTTCCTCACATTCAACCCCGCCACCCAGTTGTTCTCCCTCTACACTACCCCCGCCGCCGGGGGCGCCCCGGGCTACTACCCCGCCGACGCCGCCGCTGGCTCGGTCGAGATATGGTTCAACGACCTCCTCTACTCCTTCTTCGTGGGGTTCGACGCCTTCTGGGGGGGCGTTCCCAGCACCGAGCCGGGCCCAAACAATATGTACCTCAACTATATGATACAGGCGGCCAACACGATCACGAACACTGTCAACGGTGCCACCCTAGGGTACCCCGCCCCCTACGACATCAGCCTATTCGTAACGACGACCGAGTTCATCTGCACCGAAGCCTGGAATGGAGCCATGGTCATTATCTTCCGCAGTAATACCATGGGCGTGACGCCCGAGTACGTGAGCGCGGTAAGCACGAACCCCAGCACCGTGATTACTGCTGCCACCCCTGCCAACCAGCTGGCCAACCTGAGCCTAATCGAGGACTTCAATATTCCCCAGGACGCGTCGCTGAATTCCGCCATTATCGACTACGCCACGAGTGGGTATGTCCGGTGGAACGACTTGAACACCCAGGGACCGCTGAGGAGCATAGACCTCACGCCCCAGTGGCAGGATCGGGTTCTCAACACTTTCGACATTTACCTCCAGTATGGGGAAGTCTTCAACGTGAAACTGGCCTTCCGGCGCAAGCTCGGCCGCCTCCTCTCCGGCATCCGCTCGCGGGTCGAGGACGAGGACCTCTCCGGCCAATGAGGGCCCCGCTTTTCGATTGGACGGCGAGGGCGGGAATAAGCGACGGCGGCTGGAATGGCGGACTATCTCTTCGCGACCGCGCCGGGGCAGGTGCCGCCCGGCGTTTACCCCGGCATCAACCTCGGCGCCGAGTCGATCACCTGCCCCGACATCGACGGCGGCGGCTCAGGGGCGATTACGGGGGTGGCTACTATCGACGGCGTGCCCGTCGGGAGCCTGGGGGCGCCGAGCACCGCGATCTGGCAGCCGGGCACTACCCAGCCCGTCCCCTACTTCGCCAACTGGACGAGCCTCGCCGCCTACGTCGAGAGCGTGGGCGGAGCTTGTACCGTCTATTGCGACAACAGCATCGAGCCCGACGGTCTGGTGGTGACCACCGACTGCGAGTGCTCGGGCAAGACGATCTGGATAGGTCTCCCCCTCGTGGTTCCCGGAGTCGGGCAGCAGTGCGCGGTCACTTTCGCCGCCGGGGGCTCGATCACCGATGCCTACTCCTTCTCCTTTCTATCTCTGACCCAGACCGCCAACTCGGGCTCGGGAGGGATAGTTCTGGGGGACGATCAGGTAATTCAATTCTTGGGGTGCTCCCTCGCCTCCGTCGTCGACAGCGTCCCCCTCCTCTCGGTGGTCGGCAGTTCGGAATTCAATGTGGTTCTCTGCAACAATACGAACCTCCCCAATACCCAGTTCGGGACGAATGGGACTGTCTACGTCGGACCCTTGGCGACCTTGCAACTGATACTCCAAAACGGGTCCAATCTGACCATCGATGCGCTGCAGTATGACGTTGGAGCAACGTCGGTGCAAATCGGATATGACTCTACTTCTTCCATCCCGGCCGCCCCCTTCACGTCCCCGGCGATCGTTAGCGTGGAGTCTCAATCGGCGGCAGTTTACTATGACGACGCCAGCATTTCCCCCCAGCTCGATGTCTCAGACGTCCAGGACGCGATCGACGCCCTGAAAAGCACTTACCTCCCCCTGAGCGGCGGAACTCTGACGGGCGCCATAAGCTTTGTCGCGAGCGTCGGAGTTGATGCTATTGCCGCCCCTCTCCTGCTGGGGACGGCCACCGCGGAGTCTGTCGTTATAGGCAGCGCCACCATTAACGCCTCTATCCCCGGCGCGCTCGCGGTCTCGTCGATCGACGCCTATGTCGGCGCGGGACCGGGGGCAGTCCCGATTTCTATCGGCACTAACCCCGGCGCCACGAGCGAAATCGACATCGGACACGCCGGCGTGGACACGGACATCAACGGGCGCCTCGTCGCCAATGGCGAGATCTACTCGGCGGCGAATAGCATAGTCGTCGAGACCGGCACCGTGTATTGCAATAACCTCGACGCGGTCACGGGAGGAGATACCGTGCAAATCGGGGAGACGAACGCCGAACGCGTGTTCATCGGCAGCGGCGGCGGCGTCGAAGTCCTAGTGGCCAATTCGGCCACTGACACGCTCGGGTTCCTAGGCAACGCGGGGATCGTCCGGCCCACGGCGGCGACCGCAGACGGCACCGCTTTCGCCCCCGGCGCCGGAGTCCCTGTCGACACCGACGGCACTTTCACTGTCGCCGGGGGCTCGAACGCCTACACTGTCGGCCAGATCCTGCAGGCTCTCGTGGCTTATGGGCTGCTGGCGGCGTGAGCGACCCACTTTTCGCGCCCGTTTGCTGGCAGGGGCCCCAGCCTAGACGCGGAAGCAATGGCGGACTACCTCTTTGCCGAGGCGCCCGGCACGATCACCACGACCGGAGGGCCTTACTACCCCGATATGCACATCCTCGCCGAGTCGGTCGCATCTCAGGTCAGCATTGACTCCTATGGGTATGTGGCGACCCCGTCGGTCGTTCCGATCGATACTAACCTGGCTATCGGCGACGGCCTTACCCACCTCGGATTCTTCGGGGTCGCCCCCGTCCCTGTCCCCGTGGTTAGCCCGTCCACTCCCGCCTTTCTCGCCAATACGCCCGGAACTGCGGTCACTATCACCTCGACGTACGGGGGGTATACTGTAGGAACTTGGATAAGCCTACTCGACAGCGTCCTTACTGGCCTAGCAGACCTCGGGCTAATGGAGGTAACCCTGTCGGCCCTCGGCGAGAGGCGGGCTGTCGCCCGGCGGACGATCCCGCGGAAGATCCGAGTGAGTGGCCGGCCCGCCCCCGCCTCCCCCGCTGTCGCCCCAGCAGTCCGCGTCGCCCCGAGGACTGCAGTTCCCCGCCAGCGCCCGGCCGCGGCAACCCCTAGCACTGACTAGGGGGCCCGCTTTTCGTTTGCTCGGACACAGCCCGCACAGACGCAAGGACCGAGCCATGGCAAAGACCTCGACCCTCGACCAGGAGGACGTCGTCCGGGTCATCGCGCCCGAGATCGACTTCACCAAGCACCGCGACTACGTCAGCCTCGCGGGGCCGACCGCCGTTACTTACACGCAGATCAGCGCTAGCACTGCGAGCAATGCCCAGATCTCGTTCACCTACCAGCCCTCCCTCGACCAGGTGATCGACCGGATGATGTGGGTTCAGTACCAGCTGCAGCTGACGTTCGCCACGACCACAGATGACACGATTCCGATGGGCGTCGGGGGGAGCGGGGGCTCGCAGGGGCTCCGGGCGCTGCCCTTGCAGATGAACTGCCAGAACCTCCAGCTGACGATCAACGGGGTCGCCATCAACAACCAGAGCCAGTACACGACCGACTGCCTCCTGTGGATGACCGACTCCGACGACCGCCGCCTCGAGCTCGCCGGCGCCCCCAGCTGCCCCGACCAGTACTACCTCCAGCAGGGCACCGCCGCCGGCCCCGCCCCGATCGCCGCCTTCGCCGGGCTCGGCCCCGGCCGCAACGCGTTCGTCACGTGGGGCCAGCGCGAAGTCGAGGACAGCCGCAACCCCGTCAACTACGCTTTCACGAACACTCAGGCCGGCGGTACCCCTCGCACCGTCTGGACGGTCACCGTCCGCGAGCCCGTGATGATCTCCCCCTGCGTCTGGTCGCGCATGGCGCACGCCGGCTTCACGGGCATTAGCAACATCGGAGTCACGTTCAACATCCTCTCCTCGCCCCTGCTCACACGCTTCTGGTCCGGCGCCGTCTCGACCGGCGCCAACGACGGCCAGATCGTGAGCGTTAACATCGTCGCAGCCCCCCTCCCCCAGCTACTGCTACGCTTCAGCGAGCGCCCGAAGACCCTCCCGCCTGTCCCCCCCAAGCTGAGCTACCCCTACTTCCCCTGGACGGTCTGCCAGACGACGAACATCGGCGCGGTCGCGGCATACTCCGGCGCCGGCCCCTACACCTCCCGCACTACCACCAGCACAAGTATCCAGCTAAGCCAGATCCCCCACCGGATCCTGCTGAAGATCCGCGAGCCCCCCGGGAGCCAGCCGAGCGCCAACCCCGACGTCTTCGCGGTCCTGACCTCGGCCTCGGTGCAGTGGGGCACCATGAGCGGAATCCTGGCGTCGGCGACCCAGCGGGACTTGCACGCGCTCTCGGTCCGCAACGGCCTCGACATGAGCTTCGTGGGCTGGTCCGGGGGCGGGGGCTCCCTCGTCTCGAACGCGCTCGTGGGCGCGGGGCAGACCGTCAACCCCGGGATCGGGCCCGGCTCCATCCTCATCCTCGCCCCCGGCCGGGACATCCCTCTCCCGGAGGGCCAGAGCCCCGGCCAGCTCGTGAGCAACAACTTCCAGGTCACGCTCAACTACTACTGGCCCGCCCAGTACGCGGTCACTCTCGAGCTGGAGATGCTGGTTCAGGACGAGGGCATCTTCACGATCTACCAGAACACCGCAGTCGCGCAAATCGGAATCCTCAGCCAGAATTCAGTCCTCGACGCGCCCTTGTCCCTGGCGCCCCACGGCGCCCTGGTGCCGGTCGGCGGAGCTCCGGGCTGGTTCAAGGGGGTCCGCTCCTTCGTTCACAAGGTCGCCGCCCGCCTCGGGCCCGCGATCCGCAAGTACGCCGAGAGCTCGGA
>CAYNLL010000158.1:0-7344 GCA_964398015.1 uncultured Opitutaceae bacterium
CTCCCGCTGTCGCCTTCGCGGTCGGCTCGAGGGCCTCGGCCTCGACGGCCCCCGGGATCGAGAATCCCTTCATCGGCGGGAGACTCGAGGGCAGGAGGTCCTTCGGCAGCGGGAAGGGCGCGGGGGACGGCCCTGCGAGGTAGTAGTAGGCCACGGACGAGTAGTCCGCGGTCGTGGAGTTGCCGGTGCCGTGCTCGATCGTGAAGCGGATGGAGGTGGTGAAGGGGATCGCATCCTCGATGTGCCAGCGGTACGCGGAGACGCGCGAGCGCTTCTCGTCCTTGATCACGACACCGTGATAGGGCGCGGAATAGACTCCCCTGTCGAAGTACCAGCCCGAGCAGAAATAGTCCTCGGTCCCGGTCCCCTCGATCGCCGGCTCCGCGCCCCCGTCGATGTAGACCTTCTCGTTGCCCTCGAGAAAATAGAGCGCGCGTCCGGCCATGAAGAGCGCCGTGCCGACGTAGTGCCCCTCGCCCGCCGTATCCAGGATCGTGTAGTTCACGCCGGGCGTGGTCGGGTTCTCCCTGCGGAACTGCGCATGAAAATGGCGCGTGGCCGGCGGCAATGCGTCGAGCGCCGTGTAGTCGATGTTGTAGTAGAACGAGTCGATGGGCCGCCCCGAGCCGTTGGTGAGCGTCCAGCGCGCCGACCGGTGAAACGGCATCGGCCAGAAGCAGTTGTAGCCGCCGGAGGTTTCGCTGAGCGGGAGCGAGATGTAGTCCTTCTGCTCGCCGAAACCCACGCCGAAAAACGCGCCCACGGGGCACTCGACGCTCGGGTTCGCGTCGCCATCCCAGTACATCCGCAGGATGGCCTGACTGAGGACCGCGACGTCCTCCCTCGGCGCGATGGTCACCCAGAAGCGGTGCACGCAGCCCGCGCCCTCGTGGGTGAAGAGCATCACCGTCTGGCCGGCCGGGATGTGGAGCGCGTCATCGTTCTGGTGCTTGCGGTCCCACGACCCCTCGTGCAGGGCCCTTCCCGGCCTCGGATTGGCCAGGCCCGACAGGGGCGACGCAAACGCGTCGCCCTGGCCGCTGGCCGCCGCCGGGGCGAGAAGCCCCAGCGCCGCAGCCCAAAGGGCGCCGGCAAGGATCGGGGCCGCGCGGCATTCGTTCGCTCTGCGCAACATGGGGTGTGACCATCATCCCCCCGAAGGGCCCGCGCGCAAGCCCATCCTCCCGGGCCGCCCGCCGCCCCCTGCCGCGGTGATTTGTGCGAACACGGGATTGCCATTTTGCGCCGGCCCGGGAAACTCGCCCGATGCGCAAATCCGCCTCCCTGGCGCTGGTGCTGGCCGCCGGCGCAGCCGCCGTTTCAACGTCACGCGCCCAGGACACGAACCAGGCCGCGGCCGACCGAATGATGGAGCACATCCGCGTCCTCTCGTCCGACCAGTTCGAGGGCCGCGCCCCCGGCAGCCCGGGCGAGGACCTGTCGGTGAACTACATCACCTGGGAATTTGCCAAGCTCGGCCTTCTGCCGGGCAACCCCGACGGCACCTTCATCCAGAAGGTGCCCATGGACGGGATCGTCTCGACGACCGCCGCCTCGTTCGAGGTCGGGGGAAAGACGCTCACGCCGGCGTGGATCAACGAGTATGTCGCGGTGTCGCGCCACGTGGCCCAAACCGTGGAGGTGACCGGGAGCGACGTCGTCTTCGTGGGCTACGGCGTCGTCGCTCCGGAATACGGCTGGGACGACTTCAAGGACGTGGACGTCAGGGGCAAGACCGTCATCATGCTGATCAACGACCCGCCGGTGCGTGATCCGAAGGATCCGTCCAAGCTCGACGACTCGATGTTCAAGGGCAAGGCGATGACCTACTACGGCCGGTGGACCTACAAGTACGAGGAGGCGACGGCCAAGGGCGCCGCGGCGTGCATCATCGTGCACGAGACCGGGCCCGCCGGGTACCCCTTCGCGGTGGTCACGGCGAGCTTCGGCAGGGAGAACTTCTCGCTCGAGAGCCCCGACGGCAACGCCAACCGCGTCTCCGTCGAGGGCTGGATCACGCTCGACTTCGCCAAGAGCCTCTTCGCCGCGGCGGGTTATGACTTCGACACGCTGAAGGCGGCGGCGGTCAGCAAGGACTTCCGACCGGTCGACTTCCACGCGAAGGCGACGTTCTCGATCGCCAACACGATTCGCCCCGTCGCCTCGCGCAACGTGATCGCCAAGATCGACGGCGCCGACCCGGCGCTGAAGGACCAATACCTGATCTACTCGGCGCACTGGGACCACCTCGGGCGGGATACCCGCCTCAAGGGCGACCAGATCTACAACGGCGCCGCCGACAACGCCACGGGCATCGCCGGCATCCTGGAGATCGCCCGCAAGTTCGCGAGCCTGCCCCCGCAGGAGCGCCCCAAGCGCACGATCCTCTTCCTCGCCGTCACGGGCGAGGAGAAGGGGCTGCTCGGCTCTGAGTACTACGCGCAGCACCCCCTCTACCCGCTCACGAAGACGCCGGCCGACATCAACATCGACGGCATGCAGCTCGCCGGGCCCGCGAGGGACATCGAGGTCGTCGGCTACGGCAACTCCACGCTCGACGACGTGGCGGCCGGGATCCTCAAGGCGACCAACCGCGTGCTCATCCCCGAGACCGACCCCGAGAAGGGAAGCTTCTACCGATCCGACCACTTCGAATTCGCCAAGGTCGGCGTCCCCGCCTTCTACACGAAGTCGGGCCTCGACATCATGGGGAAGCCCGCCGACTACGGCCGGATGCGGCGCGACGCCTATATCGCCAACGACTACCACAAGGTCTCCGACGAGATTAAGCCGTGGTGGGACCTCTGGGGGGCGGCGATGGACGCGGACCTTCTCTACCAGGTGGGCCTCCAGGTCGCCCAGGGGGACACGTGGCCGCAATGGAAGCCGGGCTGCGAGTTCAAGGCGCGGCGCGACGCCATGATGGCGGAGGCGCCGCATTGATGCGACGGGGCGCTTCATGATGCGGCGCACGTGCCGGTTGGCCCTCGGGCTTCCAACGCTCGCCCTGTTCGCAGGGCGCGGCAAGACGGGTTGACGCGCCCATGATCCGATTCGTCGCGCAGCGGCTGATGCAGATGGTCCCCGTCATCTGGGTGATTGTGACGGCGACGTTCTTCATGATCCGGTTCGTGCCGGGCGGCCCCTTCACCTCCGAGCGCGCCGTCACCCCCGAGATCCTCAGGAACCTCGAGGCGCACTACGGCCTGAACAAGCCCCTCTACCGCCAGTACCTGGACTACTGCTCGAGCCTCCTGCACGGCGACCTCGGGCCCTCGTTCAAGTACCCGACGCGCTCCGTAAACGAGATCATCGGCGACAAGCTCCCGGTGTCCGCGGAGCTCGGCCTCTGGTCGCTCGCGGTCGCCCTCGGCGTGGGCCTGCCGCTGGGCATCCTCGCGGCGGTCAAGCGCAACACCTGGATCGACTACGTCTGCTCGTCGGTCGCCATGGTCGGCATCTGCGTGCCCACATTCGTCATCGGCCCAATATTCATCCTCCTGTTTGCCATACACTTCGGATGGTTCAACGCCTCCGGGTGGTACGGGCCCATCGACCGCGTCCTTCCGAGCATCACCCTGGGTTCGGTCTACGCGGCCTACATCTCGCGCCTGACGCGCGGCGGGATGCTGGAGGTGCTCACCCAGGATTACATCCGCACCGCCCGCGCCAAGGGCGCGAGCGAGGCCCGCGTCGTCCTGCGCCACGCGCTGCGCGGCGGCCTCGTGCCGGTCGTGTCGTTCCTTGGCCCGGCCATCGCGGGGATCCTCACGGGATCCTTCGTGATCGAGACCATCTTCCAGATACCCGGGATAGGCCGCGAGTTCATCAACTCCGCCACGAACCGGGACTACACGCTGGTCCTGGGCACAGTCATCCTCTACGCGGGCTTCATCATCGTGATGAACCTCCTGGTCGACATCGCTCAGGTGTGGCTCAACCCGAAGCTCCGATTCGATTGAAGGCGGACGACCCAGATCAAGGCCATTCACCGTGGAGCGACGCGTGGCACCGGCTCCGGCGAAACCGCCTCGCATTCGCCGGCGGGGTCGTGCTCGTCGTGCTGGTCCTCGCATGCGTCGCGGGGCCCCTCTTCTCCCAGTCCTACCGGGAGCAGAACCTCGACCTGGGCGCGACTCCCCCGTCGATGGCGCACCTGCTGGGGACCGACACGCTCGGCCGCGACATGCTCTCGCGCACGCTCTACGGCGGGCGAATCTCGATCACCGTCGGGCTCGTGGCCACCTTTGTGGCACTGGCCATCGGCGTCACCTACGGTGCCGTTGCGGGATTCGTCGGCGGGAAGGTGGACATCGTCATGATGCGCATCGTGGACATCCTCTACGCCCTGCCCTTCGCGATCTTCGTCATCCTCCTGATGGTGTTCTTCGGGAGGAACATCTTCCTGCTGTTTTTCGCCATCGGCGCCGTCGAATGGCTCACGATGGCGCGTATCGTCCGCGGCCAGGTGCTGTCCATCAAGCGCATGGAATTCATCGAGGCAGCCAGGGCCCTCGGCCTGGGCAGGAGGCGGATCATCTTCCGCCATGTGATCCCCAACGCGCTGGGGCCGGTGATCGTGTACACCACGCTCACGATCCCCGCCGTCATGCTGCTCGAAGCCTTCCTGAGCTTCCTCGGCCTCGGCGTGCAGGCCCCCATGAGCTCCTGGGGTGTCCTCATCAAGGACGGCTCGGACAAGATGGAGGAGTACTGGTGGCTCCTGGTGTTCCCGGGGGCGCTCTTCTCGCTGACGCTCTTCTCGCTCAATTTCCTAGGCGACGGCCTTCGCGACGCTCTTGATGTCAGGGCCTCGAAGGACTGAAGCTGACCCCACCCGAACATGCTGCGACGATTCAGGCCCTACCTCCCCTACCTCAAGCCTGTGCGGGGAACCCTCGCCTGCGCCATACTGGCGGGGATCGTCTACGGCGCGTCGAACGGCATGGGGGTCCCCTACATCATCCAGTATGTCTTCCCCCGCGTGTTCGAAGCGAACGCCGCGCGGCTGACGATGCTGCAGATTTTCGAGGTCTCCATGCTGCTGCCGGCCGTCTTCACCGTGCGCGGGGTGGCGGGCTACCTCAACAGCTACCTGTTCCAGGTCGCCGGCGTCCGGGTCCTCGAGGCCATTCGGCTGGACTATTTCAGGAAGCTGCAGGCCCTCCCGCTCTCCTTCCTCCAGCGCCAGACTTCCGGCGACCTGATCTCGAGGGGGCTCACCGACACGAACCAGCTGCAGACCAGCCTGACGACGGTAGCCAACGACGGCATCAAGCAGCCGGTCACGCTGGTCGGCGCCCTCGTCACCGTCGCTTGGATCACCTTCCACCAGAAGGGAAGCGCGCTCATGGTGGCCAGCCTCGCCATCATCCCGCTCTGCGTCTTCCCGGTGCGCTACATCGGAAAGCACCTGCTCAGGCGCGCCTACCAGATGCAGACGCAGATGGGATCCCTGACCAACACGCTGAGCGAGAACCTGAGCGCGGCCAAGGAGGTCAGGGCCTTCGGCCTCCACGAGCGCCAGGTCCGCGCGTTCGCCAAGGAGACGTCCGCCCTGATCACCGTGCAGCTGAAGGTCGCCAAGTACGCCCTGGCCCTGGCGCCTTCGATCGAGATCGTCTCCGCGTTCGGCATCGCGGTGGTGTTCGTCTACGCCTACCTCGGCAGCGTGGGGCTGAAGGCCTTCCTCCCGATCATGGCGGCGCTCTTCTTCTGCTACGACGCCGTGAAGAGGCTCGGGGCCATCAACAACGAGGTCAAAAGGGGCGAGGCGGCGCTCAACCGGCTGGAGGTGGTCTTCAACGAGCCCCTGACCATCAAGGACCCCGAGAACCCCGTCGCCGTGGGGCGCCTGCGCGGGGACATCACGTTCGATGCGGTCACCTTCTCGTACAAGACGGAGGAGCCCGTGCTCCGGGCCGTCTCCGCCAGGATCCCGCCCGGCACCGTCTGCGCGCTGGTGGGACCCAGCGGAGCCGGAAAGACCACGTTCGCCAACCTGGTGCCGCGGTTCTTCGATGTCGGCGAGGGGCGCGTGGCCATCGACGGAATCGACATCCGCCAGATGCGACTGGCGGACCTGCGCTCCAACATCGCCATCGTCTCCCAGGACCCGGTGCTGTTCAACGACACCATCTACAACAACCTGCTCGTCGGCCGCCAGGGGGCCTCGCGGGAGGACGTCATGACGTCGGCCGTCGACGCCCACGCCGACGAGTTCATCAGGGGCTTCCCGGACGGCTACGACACCCTCGTCGGCGAGCGCGGGGCGCGCCTTTCCGGCGGCCAGAAGCAGAGGATCGCCGTCGCGCGGGCGTTCCTGCGCAACGCCCCCATCCTGATTCTCGACGAGGCCACCTCGGCGCTCGACTCGCAGAGCGAGCAGATGATCCAGGACGCCCTGAAGAAGCTGGTCGTCGGCAAGACCGTGCTGATCATTGCCCACCGCTTCAGCACGATCCGCGACGCCTCGATGATCCTGGTGTTCGACCAGGGGGCCATCGTCGCCCGCGGCGACCACGCGAGCCTCTACGCCTCCGACGGCCTCTACCGCGCCCTCTACGACCAACAGCGGACCGCGTCGGCGTAAAAGGCGCCCCGGCCGCGCGACCTTTCCGGCCGCGGGGCGTCTTTCCCGGTGGAGTGCACAGGACCACCTCCCCTGCCCACAAAGTCATCATCACCGGTACCGGCCGCGCCGGGACCACGTTCCTGGTGCGCCTCCTCACGGAGCTGGGCCTCGACACGGGCATCACCGCGAAGAACTGGTCCCGCAAGTACTTCGAGAACAGCAACGCCGGGCTGGAGCACGAGATCCTGGATCCGAAGACGCCCTACATCATCAAGAACCCGGCGCTGTGCACGACCCTCCCGGCCGCCCTCTCCACCGGCCGCTTCGTGATCGACCACGCCTATATCCCCATCCGAGAGCTGGGCGAGGCCGCGGCCAGCCGGGTCGACGTCGGGGGCCAGGAGGGCAACACCCCGGGAGGGATCGTCGGCACCTCACATCCCAACGCCCAGCGCGGCGTGCTGGCCGAGATGTTCCACGGGCTCGTCCATACGCTCGTCGCAAACGACATTCCCATCACCTTCATCGGGTTCCCCCGGATGGTCCGCGAGCCCGAGTACACGCGCGCGAAGCTGGAGTTCCTCCTGAGGGGGATCCCGCGCGATGCCTTCCATGCGGCCTTCGGCAAGGTCGCCGACCCGGCGCTCATCCACGCCTTCGGCCCGGGGGCGCCGAAGATCGTGCGGGCGCCGATCCCCCCCCCGCGCCGCCGCAGCCGCGTCTCGCGGCTGGTCCGCCCCGCCACATCGCCCCCCCCCGACAGCGCCCGC
>CAYNLL010000159.1:0-7305 GCA_964398015.1 uncultured Opitutaceae bacterium
TCGCCTCCACGCGCTGGCACACCTCGACCGGGTTCTCCCCGCGGCGCATGATCACTATCCCCTCCGCCACGTCATCCTCGTCGCGGATCCCATCGGGAAACCCGGCCACGCCCGTGTCGGTCCGGCCCACGCGCCCCAGGCGCACCGCATTTCCGATGACGACCCTGCCGATGTCGCTGATGCGGATCGGCGTGCCCGCCCGCGTGTCCACCGCGACCGCCTCGATGTCGGCGATCGAGCGCACGAAGCCGAGGCCGCGCACGACGTAGAGCTCCGAGCCGTGCTCCACGTAAGATCCCCCGGCGTTGGTGTTGCTGTTGGAAAGCGCCGTGAAAACCTGCTGGAGCGTGAGCGCGTAGGACTTGAGTTTGGCCGGATCGATCAGGACCTGGTACTGCTTGGTGAGGCCGCCGAACGGATTGATGTCGACCACGCCCGGGACGGAGCGGAACTTCTTCTCGACGACCCAGTCCTCGAGCGCGCGCACCTCGGTGGGCGGGAATCCCTTGGGGGCCCTGAGGGTGTAGCGGTAGATCTCGCCGATCGGGGTCGCGTCCGGGGAGAGGCTCGCGTTCGCGCCCGGCGGCAGCGTGACGCCCCCCAGGAGCTGGTTGGCCAGGTTGCGGATGTTCGCGTTGTCGGCGTTGTCCTCGAAGACGAGGGTGATCTGCGACAGACCGAAGAGGGAGATCGAGCGCATGGAGACCCTCCCGGGAATCCCGTTCATGACGCTCTCGATCGGGATCGTGACCAGCCTCTCGACCTCCTCCGCCGCGTGGCCCGGGAAGAGGGTGATGATCTGCACGGTCACGTTCGTGACATCGGGATAGGCCTCGACCGGCAGCTCGCGGTAGGACTGCACGCCGAACATGACAAAGATCGCCAGGCCGACCAGGACGGTGGCACGGTTGTGGAGGACGAGGGAGGTGATTTTCCCGATCATCGGCAGCGGGCCTCAGTTGGAAGGATCGAGCACCGCCTCGAGGAGGAGCCCGCCCTCGGTCACCACCCTCTGGCCGCCGGCAAGGCCCGAGGGCACCGAGACCCTTCCGTCCTTCTCCGTGCCGACCTCGACCTCGCGGCGCTCGAACTGCCCCGGGGCGAGCTCGACGAACACGTAGGACTTCTGGTCGATCGTCACGAGCGCCTTCGACGGGATCTCCACGCCGGCCTTGGAGACGCCGGACTCATCCCGGACCACGTCGACGGTGACATACATCTCCGCCTTAAGGAGGCGCTCGGCGTTGTCCACGACGCCGCGCACCCGGACCGTGCGGGTGACCGGATCGAGCGACGGGGCTATGCTGGAGATGACTCCGTCGAACACCCGGCCGGGGAAGGCCTTTGAGGCCACCCGGATCTTCTGGCCGAGCTGGAGCTCGGAGAGGTCCGTCTCGGACGCGTCGATCTGGAGCCAGAGCGTCGAGGCGTCGCTGATGACGAAGAGGGGGGCGAAGAGGTTGGTCGCGTTCGCCAGCATTTGGTCGGCGCGGACCTCCTGGCCCGGATTGATGTTCTTCTCCACCACGACGCCCTTGAGGGGGGAGCGCAGGAGGTACACCTCGCCGGAGCCCTCCGTGCTACCATGGTAGAGTTCGAGGCGCGCGGCCGCCCGGTCGCGTTCCGCCAGCGCGCTTCCGTAGGCGGCCTGAGCCGCCTCGACGTCCTTCATCGCGGCCGCGCCGTGGTCGAACAGGTCCTTCGAGCGAGCGAGCGCCTTGTCCGCGGCCGTGAGGGCGGAGGCTGCCGAACGGGCGTCAGCCAGGGCCTGGCCGTAATCGGGTGAGCTGATCTCGGCGAGGGTCGTGCCCACGGAGACCGGCTGGCCGACGTCCATCTTCACCGCGATCACCTGTCCGGCCACCGGGGTGAACACCCGGACCGTCGCGTCGTCGGAAAGGTACAGCCGTCCCGTCAGGTGGGTGAGGGCCAGGCGCCTGGGCTGCGCGGCCTCGACGGTCAGGTAGGAGAGCTGCGGGGCGTTCGCGGGAAAGGTCACCTTCGCCCCCTCCACGCGGGCCTCCGGGGGCCCCGACGCTGCGTTGTCCTGCTTCGCGCACCCGGCGAGTCCGCCCAACGCGAGAAACCCGGCGGCGAGGATGCTTGGCTTCATGGCGGTGATCATTCGATTCGGGTTCATTTTGGGTCGGTCTCGTTAGTTCGGCCGAGGGAGGCCATGAGGACGGCGGCTGCGCTCGCGGCGTCTGCCTGCGCCTGGACCGCGGCCACGCGGATGGCGTTGTCGTTCCTCTCGGCCTCAAGGAGGTCGACGAGGGCCGCGCCGCCCTTGCCGTAGGCGTAGGACACGCTGCTGACGACGTCGGCCGACTTGGGCACGAGGGAAGACTGGTAGCGGCGCGCGCGTTGCGCCGCCTCACGAAAGGCGACCCGGGCCGCCGCCACGTCCGCCGCCGCCTGGACGCGGACCTTGTCGAGCTGCGCCTGGGCCTGGTCCCTCGCGGCCCGTGCGGAGAGGATCTCGCCGTTGAAATGGTCCCAGAGGGGAAGGGGAAGGGACAGCCCCACGCCCACCGTGTCGGGCTGCGCCGCGGGATTGCGCTCAAACTGCACGCTGGCCGTGATGTCGGGAATCCGCTGGCGCTCCTGGAGGGTGACATTCGACTCCGCCTGGCTGACGCCGGCCTCAGCGGCCGCGATGTCGGGGCGGTCGCCTATCGTGGCGCTCTCGAGGTCGTCCGGGATCGCGCGCATCCACCCGTCGAGGGTGTCGGCGAGGCGGGTGTCGCCCTGGGGTCGCGGAACCGCCAGGAGGATCTCCAGCGTCACGACCGCCGTCTTGGCCGTGGCCCGCTCGGCGTCGGCGTTGAGCTCGTCCTGGTCGGCGGCGATCTCGAGCTGCGCCTTGTCCGAGGCCGAGAGGTCGCCCGCCTTGTAGCGGTGCGCCGCGATGTCCGCCTCGCGGCGCAATTTGGCGGCGGAGTCCGTCAGGACGTCCGCCTCGCTTTGGGCCGCCAGGGCCGCCGCGTAGGCCTGCGTGACGGCCTGGACGAGAAGGCGCTCGGCGTCATCCCTCTGGAACTGCGCGGAGCGGACGCCGGCCCGTGCGGCGTCCTCGATGAGCCCGCGCTTGCCGACGAGGAAGAGCTGGCTGAGCGAGGCGATGCTGTCGTAGCTCCTGTTGAGGAGGCTGTTGCCCATCGCGGTGCCCTCGGGGGTGCCGTCCGTGCTGACCTTCGCCGTCGAAAGGCCGAGGGTGGGGTTTGGAAACTCGCGGGCCACGCGAAGCTGGGCGAGGGCAGCGGCCACCTGCGTCTGCGCGATCCTCAGGTCTGCGTTCCGCGAGAGCGCGAGCCGGCGGGCCTCGGCCAGGGTGAGCGCGGGGGCGCCGGGGTCGCCGGCCGCACGCGCGCCGCCCGGGCCGACGGCGAGCAGGGACGCCAGCGCAAGCGCCAGGCCCAGGAGTCGGCTCCTATGCCATGCTCCCGCAGGCTCGGGGATCCGGGTTTGATAAGACGCCATTCAGCACCACTATACGAGATCGGACGTCCCGTTGTCCATAGGGCGCAGCCCTAGGCCTGGCTCGCGACCCATCGCACGGCCTCGCGCATGAGCACCGTCCCGTTCTCAATCCCGAGCTTCTCCTTGATGTTGGCGCAATGGGTCTGGACTGTCTTGAGGCTGAGGCGGAGGTCCTCGGCTATCTGTCGGTTCTCCTGGCCCTGGCCGATGCGCCGGAAGACCTCGAGCTCGCGGTTGGTGAGGCACTCCACCGAGGCGCCCGAGCCCTTGTTCTGAAGGAACCTTTCCGCGGCCTGCGTCGCGATGGCTGAGCTTACGTAGAGGCGCCCGGCCAGGACCTGCCGCAGGGCCGCGATCACCTTCCCCGACGACTCCCTCTTCATGACGTAGCCCATGGCGCCGGCCCGGAGGGCCCGCTCGGCGTAGAAGGCCTCGTCGTGCATGGAGAGGACGAGAACGCACGGGGCGCCCGGCAGGTCGCGGATGCGCTTGATCAGGTCGAGCCCCGACTCGCCCTGCAGCGACAGGTCGACGATGACAGCGTCCGGCCGCGTGCGCTGGATATCGAGGAGGGCGCCGGCCGCGTCCTCCGCCTCCGCGCAGACGCGAAGATCGGGCTCTTGGTTGATCAGCTGCGTCAGGCCGTCGCGCACCAGCGGGTGGTCGTCCACCAGGAAGATCCGCCGCCGAGCCTTTGGGGCGTCCTCGGTCATGGCTGATGGGCGGAGGGTGCCAGGCGGCACACCACCGACGTCCCGCCCAGGGGCTGCCTGTCGATCGAGAATGCGGCGCCCACGATTGCGGCCCTGTGCGCCATGATCCTGAGCCCCAGGCCCTGGCCCCTCTGGGACGCCTCGGGGAGGCCGACGCCGTCGTCGCGCACGGCCAGGACGAGGCCGTCGGCATCCGAGGACAGCGACAGGGCGACGTGGCGCGCCCTTCCGTGGCGCACGGCGTTGCGGGTCGCCTCCTCGGCGATCCGGTAGAGGTGGGTGGCGTTCCCGCCTTCGCCCAGGTCCACCTCCGTCTCGCACTCAAAGGAGCAGTCGACCCGCGACCCCGAACTCGTCCGGGCGGCGAGGTCCTTGAGGGCGGTGACGAGCCCGTCGCGCTCGATCTCGGCCAGCAGCAGCCCCTTCGCAAGTCTGCGTGTCTGCTCGATGCCCTGCTCGATGAGGGACACCACCTTGCCCATGTCCGCGGCATCCTCGGCGGAGCGGGAGGCGAGTTTCGAGCCCAGGGCCTGGGCCACGAGGGCGGTGCCGGTGAGGTGCTGGCTCAGGCCGTCGTGGAGTTCGTGCCCTATCGCCCTGCGCTCGCGCTCGGTGATGCCGAGGACAACCTTTTCGAGGCGGACGCGCTCCGCGATCTCGTCGGTGAGGGCAGCCGTGCGCTGGCGCACGCGCTCCTCCATCTCGCGCTGGAGCGCGATGACGCTAGCCAGCAGCCAGATGACCACCGTGTACGTGCCGAGGGCGATGAGCGCGTTCCAGCCGGGCACCAGGGGGTTGGCGTAGCGCGCGCCGGCGAGGATGTCCCCGGCGAGCCACGTTGCGACGCTCAGCACGGCGGCGAGGGTGCCGAATCGCCAGCCCACGGCGGCGACCGCCATGCTGACCGGCACGAGGTAGAACACCAGGAGCGACAGTTCGAAGCCCGTGAGATAGTCGGCGACGCCGATGACAGCGATCAGCGCGAACGTGGCGGCCATGTAGCGGCGCCTGCTCGACGGATCCGAGGTCGCGATGACCCTCCTCCAGAACCCGTCCCTCCAGTCCCGGAAGAATCCGGCGGTCGTCCTGTCTTCGCTCGACGGGCTCATGGGCAGGGTATGGATCTTCTAGAATTCGACGTGCGCCCGGACCGCGTAGATGGGGACAGGGCCCCGGTCGCGGTTGTAGCCGGGATGCAGGGCATACTGGAAATCGGGGGAAAGCGTAAGCCATTTGACGACCTGCACGCTATAGTAGGCCTCCAGAATTTCCTCGGGGCCGTAGTTGAGCGCGCCGTCCCCGAGGATCAGCCCCTCCTGGCCCCCGGCGGCAAGGTAGGCCTGGTGGACGCCGATGATGCCGTTGACCACCCCCGCGAGGCCCAGGGTGTCGTCCTTTCGGCCCCAGTGCGCGCCGCTCGTGCTCAGGCCCGCCGCCAGCGAGCGGTCGACCTCCGTGAAGGCAAACGACTCGGTCCTGCCGTCGTCCCAGCTCACGCGCACGAAGGCGCCCAGGTCCTGGGTGAGCTGCTGGTCCCAGCTCACCCCGAAACCGACCTTGGAGCGGTAAGCGCGCGACGCGATGAGGGCGTCGGTGATGACGGGGTTCTCCACGGCGTCCTGGTAGCTTCCCATGCGGGCCTGGTTCCAGAAGACGAAGGGCCGGAGCATCCCGGCGAGGTCCCCCGCCGAGTAGCGCCTGTCGAACTGCAGGATTTGGCCGTGAGCGTCCAACAGGTGCGGATCCAGGCGTGCCCCGTTTGAGACGGTCGGCTCCATGAAGATCCCGTAGTGCAGCTCCCATTCCTTCGTGTTCCACTCGGCGACTAAGCCCGCCGTGTAGCCGACGACGTCGGCGGGGTAGTCCCAGGCTGCGCTTTCCCAGAGGGCCCAGTTGAGGAACTGGGTGCGCGTCTGGTGGCTGTAGGCATTGTCGTCAAAGAAGTCGCTCGCGGCAAACTTGCCCAGGCTCAGCGTGATCCGGTTCACGTCGACCGAGTCCGCAACCTGGTTCTCTCCGTCCTCGAGCTTCTCCTTCTCGCCGCCCAGCCCGAACGTCTGCTGAAGGTACAACCGGGACGTATTGAAATGCAGGTTCGGGAAGGCGGCCTTCACCGCCTCGCCATTGGGGAAGCCGGCCATGCCGAGGGTGTTGCTCAGGCCGTGGCCCTGGAAGACCTCGGGATCAAAATAGAGCTCACTCCCGGCGAGGATCCTGTAGCCGAGGAAGAGCGAGAAGGAAAACGTCCTCTCGGCCTCGGCCTCGCCCGACAGGCTGTTCGCGCCCTCGTAAGGGGAGTCGAAGGAGGGGTGCGCCTGGTCGATCCAGGTCGCCTGGAGGTGGAGGCTCCACGGGGCGGAGGGATCGGCGGGCGGCGCGGCCGCGGGCTGCTGGGCCCGCAGCCCCGGCGACAGGAGCAGGGCGAGTGCGGCGAGCCAGGGGCGTCCGTCGATTGCTGGGGATGCGGGGGCGGGAGTCGGTGGCATTCGCGGGCGGGCTTCTTTTAGAGATATGGAAATATATATTTTGAGCAGTCAAAGAAAATGATATCTATAATCAAAATGAGCCCGGACAACCCATCCCTTGAGCACGAGAGCTTTTCGGGGGGCGGCAATGTAAAAACGCGCAAGAGGGGTGACGTTTGCGTTGAGCCGGCCCGGGGCCGCCCCGCGCGGCCTCCCGGCACAGGGAACGGCCTGCGGAGGGGGGCTTTTTCCCCTTGCCAATCCGTTCCTCACTCTGTGTGTTTGACCACTCTCCTCATGCAAAAGACCAAGAAGTCCATTGCCAAGCGCTTCAAGTTGACCGCCCGCGGCAAGCTCCTGCGGCGCACGCCCGGCTTCCGGCACCTGCTCTCGGCAAAGTCCACAAAGCAGAAGCGCCGGGCCACCAAGGACAAGCTCGTTGCCCCTGGCCACGCCAAGCCGCTCCTGCGCGCCCTCCCGTTCGGCCTCTGAGCCGCGGCGCCACACTCTAAACCACGCCTGGCGGGTGATCCCAAAAGCCGACCCGCCGGCGATCAAATAAAAGGAAAAACACAACATGGCTCGTGCAACAAACTCCCCCGCGTCGCGCAAGCGCCGCAAGAAGGTGCTGAAATACGCCAAGGGCT
>CAYNLL010000160.1:0-1374 GCA_964398015.1 uncultured Opitutaceae bacterium
GCGGGCAAGTGGCTTCTGGCGCAGGGAATCGACTACGTGCTCTGGTACCGGCCGGGGGACACGCCCGCTCTGTGGGAGAAGGTGAACCGGTCGGTGGCGCCCGAGTACGAATGGACGGACATCCTCACCTACACGGAGGACGGGCGCAGGGTCGGATTCTGGCGGAGGGCGCGGGCGGCCCCGCGCTGACTCACGCCGGGGTGGAGCGCAGCCGCTCGAATGTGTGCAGGGCGGCACCGACGACCTGGTCCATGTTGAGGTAGCGGTACTGCGCGAGGCGGCCGATGAAGGTGACGCCCTGCTGCTGCTCGGCGAGGGCGCGGTAGCGCGCGGCAAGTGAGTCGCTCTCCGCGCCGGGAACGGGGTAGTTGGGGTCGCTCTCGCCCGGCCGGTACTCGGCGGGAAACTCGCGCACGAGGTTTGAGCAGCGGCTCACCTGGCCGGTGACGTGCTTGAGCTCGACGGTGCGGGTGAACGGCTCGGGGCCAGGGTAGTTGACCTGGAGCACCGGCTGCACGAAACCGCTTTGCGGAACCTGGTCCTCGCTGAGCTCCTCCAGGGCGTAGCGCGCGGTCCTGTAGGGCAGGGGACCGAACCGGCAGTCGAAATACTCGTCCAGGGGCCCCGAGTAGATCAGATGCCTGTAGCGGACGCGCGGGAGCACCTCGCGGTAGTCCGTCTCCAGGCGCAGGTCGGCCTTCGAGGCCGCGAGCAGGGCCTCGAACATGGGATGGTAGCCGAGCTTCGGCAGCGCCTGGAACTCGTCGCGGAAATAGCGCTCGTCGAGGCCGGTGTGGATCGGAATCCTGCGGCAGACGGAGGCGTCGAGGGCCTCCGCGGGCCGGCCCCATTGCTTCTCGGTGTAGCCCTTGTAGAAGAACTCGTAGAGGTCGGTGCCGACCGCCGCAAGGATGGCCTCCTTCGAGTTCGCGGGCGAGGCGATCGGCACGGCGCTCCTCGCAAGGTAGGCCTTGAAGTCGTCCTCCGTCGCGGCTGGATTGCGGCTGAACTGCCGGAAGGTTCCGAGGTTGATGGGGAAGCTCCAGTAGGTGCCGCCGGCGAAGACGTTCACGCGGTATTTCGCGTCCGTCCACTCTGTGAACCGGCTGAGGTACGTGCGCACCTGCTCGGAGTTCGTGCGGAAATAGTGCGGGCCGTAGACGTGGAAGAAGAGGCCGTTGCGGTCCTTCCGGTCATGGCAGTTGCCGCCAATGTGGTTCCTGCGCTCGACCACCAGGCAGCTGCGCCCGAGCGAGCCCAGGCGTTCGGCCAGGACCAGCCCCGAGAGCCCGGCCCCCACGATCAGGTAGTCGTAACTGTCGCGCATCCGCTAATGCCCTAGCCGAAACAGGTCGCGATGCAATCGCACGGCCT
>CAYNLL010000160.1:1384-7289 GCA_964398015.1 uncultured Opitutaceae bacterium
CCCCCATAGGCGGACGGTCGGGTGCCCCCCGATGCGGTCGCGGAAGTGGATGGGCACTTCCTCGAACCCCTGGGGCTCCATGAGCAGGGCCATGGCGATGTTCGCCAGATTGAAGTCGGCCGGGATCCGCGTCGCGGCGGCCGCCGCGAGCGGGGCGCGGTAGAGGCGGAACGGCACATTCGTGTCGTTGAGCCGTGTGCGCCTGGAGATCTTGAGCGAGGCGCGCAGGATCATGCTGATCACCCGGCGCGCCATGCCGTCGTCCCTGCTGATCCTCCGACCGTAGATCGCGGGCGCGTTGAGCCTGCGCTCCCAGACCCCCGCGAATCCCGCCGGGTCGCATTGGCCGTCCGAGTCGATCTGGAAGACCCAGGTCGCGCCGGCCTTCGCGGCCTCGGCGTAGGCGACGAGGCAGCTCTGGCCGTGGCCGCGGTTCTTGTGGCGGTGCACCCTGAGCTCCGGCCAGCCCAGGGCCGCCAGGCGCGACGGGGTGGCGTCGGTGGACCCGTCGTCGATGACAAGGATCGAGAAGCGCCCGGCCCCGACCGTCCGTTCAAGCTCCGCGCGCCATTCGGAGAGCACCGGCACGATCGCATCCTCCTCGTTGAAGACGGGGACCACCAGGACGAGTTCCGGGGAGGGGGAGGGCATGGCTCGTGGCTGCCGGTTGGACTCGGCACGGCATGGTCAAGGCCCAGGGCCGAGCGAGGCAATGCCAATCCGGCGTTTCCCGGAGGCGCGGCTGCGCCGAAGGCATTGATTGAAAGTTTTTTAACTTCTGCCCGCGTCGGCGGTGACGGGGTCTGCAAGCGCGGGGTAATCCGTGTAGCCCTCCGGCCCGGCCGAGTAGAAGGTGTCGGGCTGGGGCTCGTTCAACGCGGCCCCAAGGGCGAAGCGCCGGGGAAGGTCCGGGTTTGCGATGAACAGCCTTCCAAACGCGGCCGCGTCCGCCTCGCCTGCGGCGAGGGCTTGGTTCGCCGTCTCCAGCGAGAACTTCTCGTTGGCGATGTACACGCCGCCAAAGGCGGCCTTCAGCTGCGGCCCTATCCTGCGTTCGCCGAGCGACTCGCGGACACAGAGGAAGGCGATCCTTCTCCTGCCGAGCTCGCGGGCCACGTAGCCGAACGTCGCCGCGGGATCGGAGTCGCCCATGGAATGGGACTCCCCCCTTGGGGCGAGGTGCATGCCGACCCTGCCGGCGCCCCACACGCTGATCGCGGCGTCCGCCACCTCGAGCATCAGGCGGGCGCGGTTCTTGATGCTTCCGCCGTAGGCGTCGGTCCTTCGGTTTGAGCCGTCCTGGAGGAACTGGTCGAGGAGGTAACCGTTGGCCCCGTGGATCTCGACGCCGTCAAACCCGGCGAGGCGCGCGTTCTCGGCCGCCCTGCGGTACGCCTCGACGATGCCCGGGATCTCGTCCGTCTCCAGGGCCCGCGGCGTGACGAAGGGGCGCTGCGGCCGCACCAGGCTCACGTGACCCTTCGGGGCGATGGCGCTCGGCGCGACCGGCAGGGCGCCGCCGAGGAAGACGGGATCGGAGATCCTCCCGACGTGCCAGAGCTGCAGGAGGATCCTCCCTCCGGCCGCGTGAACGGCCGAGGTGGTGAGCTTCCAGCCCTCCACCTGCTGCGGCGACCACACCCCGGGCGTGTCCGCGTAGCCGACGCCCATCGGCGTGACGGCGGTGGCCTCGGAGAGGATGAGCCCCGCGGTCGCGCGCTGCGCGTAGTACTGGGCCATGAGGGCGTTCGGGACCCTGCTCGCCGTCGCGCGAGAGCGGGTGAGTGGCGCCATCACGACGCGGTTCGGAAGGACAATGTCGCCGGCGACCAGGGGATCAAGGAGGGTGGGCATGGTGTTCTTAGACAACCAAGAGAGCGGCAATTCGTGAAATGTCGAATCGGGCGCGCACCCGAGCCCGTTCGATGCGCTCAGCGGGCCGCAGGCATGAAACCCTGCCGCGCGAGCCATGCGATCAGCTCGTCGGCCATGGCCTGGTGGTCGGCGACGCGCGGGTGGTTCGAGGTCCAGTGATCGAAGGCGAAATGGCACACGCGGGGGTCCTGCGCCTCGAGAGCCGCGACCGCGGAGTCCCACTCGGTCCGAAGGCGCGCGCTTCTTGCGCCGCCGAACATTCCCCCGCGCAGGATGACGATCTGCGCCGAGGGATGCGAGCGGCGGATCTCGCGGACGAGCGCGGCGAAGGCCGCCGAGAACCCCGCGGGAAAGGGCTGCTGGTGGGCCGTCGTGAACGAGTCGTCGTTCTCCCCGAGGTTCACGAAGACGACGTTCGGCGTCCAGGCCGACAGATCGGCGCGGGGCGACGCCGCCGACGGGTAGAGCGCGTCCCACACCTCCGACGCCCTCACGGGCACCCAGCCCTGCACGACCCCCATGCCGCTGACGGCGATGTTGCGGTAGTCGGCGGAGAACGCGGCGGCCGTGAGCGCGCCGTAGCTGAGCGCGTTGTCGTGGGTGCGCCGGTTCTCCCACTGGTCGGCGGCCCCGTCCTCGTCGCACGCCCCAGCGGTGATGGAGTCCCCGAAGAACTCCATCGCGAGCCTGTACGCGGGCCTCGGCGGGGCCCACGCGGCCCCGCCGGCCGCAAGGTCGATCCCGAGGAAGCGTACCGTTCCTGCCGCCGCCTCGCTCCTCTTGAACAGGGCGAGCCTGTGGCGGCCCGCGCCCAGGCCGGAGAACGCGGCGCCGACGGGCGCCTTGCCCTCTCGCAGCTCGACGATCGAGGTGCGCCCGTCGATCTGGGCGTTGAAGAAGCACTGGTCGCGGCACCCGGAGAAGCGCAGGGCGAGGGTCTCTCCGGCGAAGTCGATCGTGATCCGGCTGCCCTGCCAGATCGCCACGGGCGCGGATGGATCGGAGCGGTCAAAGCGGCCCTCGTATGAGAACCGGGCGTCCGATGCAGGGATGAAAACGGACTCCGGGGCGCCGGACGCCCCGAGCACGGGCAGCAGGGACGCCGCGCAGAGGGCGAGCGAAAGGAGAAGCCCCTGGGGGCGGGCCGGGGCGCGGCGAATCGTGGGTGACATTCGGATACGAGGGAGGGGAGTGGGGTCGCGGCGCAGCGCCGCCCCAGGCGCCCAAGTCCTAGGTTGGGGCGCCCGGCATGGGAATCCCAATCTCCGGAGCGCTCCGGCCGATTCGCGTCGACGGGGAGGCGGCCTTGGCCTAACTGCTGGCTGCAGCGTGAACCGCATCGGAACTTGCTGGCTGCTGCTGCTGCTGACCGGGGCCCTCGCGCTGGCCCTTCGCCACATCGACGTCCCTGGCCTTCAGTATGACGAGCTGCTCTTCGTGAACGCGGCGAGGGGAGGGGAGCGCTCCGACCTTTTCGTCGACGCGAGGATCGGGGGCGAGCCCGTGCTCCTGATGAAGTACATGGGGGCGCTCAAGGCCTGGATCTACAGGCCGATCCTTGCGGCGTTCCCTTTTGGGGCCATGGCGGTCAGGGCGCCGGCCGTGGCGCTGGGGCTGGCGGGCGCCGCGCTTCTGATCGCGGGCCTCGGAAGGCTCCTCGGGGGCCGGGCCGTCCTCCTCGCGGCGCCCGTGGTCCTCTTGGACCCGACGCTCCTGATGCAGTCGCGCCTCGATTGGGGCCCCAACGCTCTGATGTACCTGCTGCGGGGGATGATGTTCTTCTCCTTGTGCTCGTGGGTCGGGACCCGGCGGTCGAGGTGGCTGCTGGTCGGCCTCCTTGCCGCGTGCGCGGGTGTCTACGACAAGCTGAATTTCCTCTGGTTCGCGTCGGCCTGCCTGGGCGCGCTGCTCCTGTGCTTCGGCGGGGTGCTGGCGGCGGCGGCCCGCCGGGAGAGGATCCGTTACGGCCTGCTGGGGTTCCTGGCGCTGGCCGCCGGACTGGTGGCCGCGTGGCGGGCCGTTCACGTGGCCGCCTGGCTCCCGACGGGCCACTCGCCGGGGACCCTCGCCCACGCCGGCGACGTCGCGCGCCTGCTCGCCCTCACGCTTTGCGGCGCCGGGGCCCGCGATTTCGTCTGCGGCACAGGTCTCCAGGGCTGTCGTCCGCTCCTCGCGGCGTGGGCCCTCCTCCTGCTGCTGGGGGCCGTCGCCGCAATGCGGGGCGGAGCCTGGAGGTCGCGGCCCAGCCTGTTTGTCCTGGGAACCCTGCTGGGGACGGTGGCCTGGATCTTTTTGACACCGGCAGCGATCGGCGTCCACCATGCGGCGATGGTGGCCGGCCTTCCCCAGGCAGCCTTCGTCGCCTTCTGCTGCGCCGGGACGGCCGGGACCGCGGGCCGGTCCCCAATTGTCGAGCTGGCGGCACCGGGCCTTTGCGCCCTCCTCCTCACCACCTTGTTTGTGGCCTCCGTCCTTCACACCGAGCGCCTCTTCCGCGAGCCGACCAACCCCAACTGGGATCCGGCGAACCAGGAGGCCGCCGCGTTTGCCGGCCGCTCGGGCAGGGACGTCGTGGTGGCCGACTGGGGGTTGTCGACCCTCCTTGCCGGATACTGCCGCGACCCTGGAGCGGTGCTCGACGCATGGCAGGTCCTCGGAACACGCGGCGGGGCCGAGTTCTTCGTCAGGACCCTGGATGCCGGGAGGCGCTACGAGGTCCTTGTGCGCCGCAGGGACGTCGAATTCTTCAAGGGCGGGGGCAAGGCCCTGATCGCGGCGCTTCAGGCGGCGGGCTGGACCGTGGACTCGAGGACGATGTTCGCCGCGTGGAACGGTGAGGACCTAGTCGACGTCTATGGCGTCCGGCGGCCCTAGGCTCGGTTCCGCGCAGCCCGGCCCCATCCATCGGCGGCCCCCCGGTCCATGTCCAGGCGGGTGGTGCCCGCAGGCCCCGGCCCGGTCAGCGAACGCGGGAACGGTCCCGTGCCCGAAACGCTTGCCTCCGGCCGCCCTTGGCTATGCTCGCGTCCGATGCCCGGCGTGATCAATCCGGAACAGCTGCAGTCGGAGGACACGGTGGACCTTGCCCGCTGGCTGCTCGGAAAGGAGTTGGTCCGCGTGCGGCGAGGCGCGGCCGAGCCGCACATCATCACGGAGGTCGAGGCGTACGATTCGGAGAAGGACCTCGCCTGCCATGCCAGCCGGGGGCGCACGGCCCGAACGGAGACGCTCTACCATGGGGGCGGCATCTGGTATGTCTACCTGGTCTACGGCATGCACCACCTGCTGAACCTCGTGACGGGCCCCGAGGGCTATCCCGCCGCTGTGCTCATCCGCAGCGTGCTCCGCATCCCGGGCCCGGGAAGGGTCACACGGGCGCTCGGCATCGGGCTCGGGTTCAACGGGTTGCCGGCCCAACCGGCGAGCGGCCTCTATCTGGTCGACCGGGGGATGGAGGTCCCGAGGAGGCTCCTGCGGTCGAGCCCCAGGATCGGCGTCGACTATGCGGGTAGGTATTGGGCCGGCAGGAGGTGGCGCTTCTTCGTGGCGCCGGGGTTTGAGGCGTGGGCCAAGCGGGGTTGAGGCGGCCGCCGGCCGACCCGCCTTCGGGCAGGGATGCCCCTATAGGGCAAATGCCTACCCGCAGTGGGCCGCTTGGCCTACACAAGATATGCGCATCCTTCGTCAAGCTGCGCGCAGCCGATGTGCCGATAAAATGTTATCTTCGCACCCATGTTCCGCAGGCCGCCAACGATTATCACTGGAGGCGGATACGCCTTCTTGGCCGGACGCCCGCCGGGGGCGCAGCGTTAACGCATTCATGGAAACCTCCGTTCTCTTCGTCGTCGGAGCCACCCACCGGACCGCCCCCCTCGAGTTCCGGGAGAGGGTGGCGCTCGGAGCCGAGGCGGAGGCCCACTTCATCCGGGAGCTCTCGGCGATGCCGGCGCTCAGGGAATTTGCGATCCTGAGCACGTGCAACAGGGTGGAGATCTATGCCGTGACCGATAAGATGGAGGAGAGCAGGAAA
>CAYNLL010000161.1:0-7240 GCA_964398015.1 uncultured Opitutaceae bacterium
CGGATGCACCTGCAACGACAGCTTCTCCTTCGCGTCGAGAATTTTGATCAACAGTGGAAACCGCCCGGCCTCCAACCGCGCCTGCCCCAGCAACTCGTCGCGATGGTTCTCCACCAGCCAGTGCAGGTCCTTTCCCGCCAGCGGCCCATTGGCAATGACGCTCACGTCCCCGGGCCGGTCGCTGATCTCCCACGATTCACCGATGGGTGCCCCCGGAGGCAGTGTCTTGCCATAAAGCCTTTCCAGGTCGCGCCCGCCCCAGACCCCGACCATGATGAACGTCGGGATGAGCGCCAGCTCATGAAAGAAGTAGAAGAAGAAGACATCGACGCTCGCGAACATCCCCATCAGTCCCGCCTGCATGACGAGCAGCAGCAGCAGGTACGTCTTCATGCGCTCCGCCCCGGACTGGAGGGCGTAGAGCCCCGCGGCGAGGCCGACCCACCCGGCAAGGACGAAGAGCGGGAGCGAGATCCCGTTGAGGCCAAGCTTCAGGCTGATGCCGAAATGACCGAGCCCGGTGGAGTAGCTGCAGAGGAAGGCGTAGCCGTGGGACTCCTTCGCGGCCCCGGCGAACTGCCACCAGACGAAAAGCGCCATCAGGGCCGGCACGGCAAATCCGGCATAGGCCAGCTTGACCACCCAGCGCTTCGGAAGGCCTAGGGCGATCGCCGCCGCCAGGGCGAGCGGAGCGGCTACCGAGACGAGGAGGGGGTCGAAGGAGAGCGTGGACATCGCTGTGATCAGAGGACGCCCGCGGCGAAGGCCCAGAGGACGACGACGCCTCCGAGGAACCAGTAGACATAGCTGCTCAGCCGGCCCGTATGAAGCGACCGCACGCCGAATCCGACCATCTCTGTGGCGCCCGCGATGCCCCGGATGACGACGCCGGCGAGGCCCACGATGTCGATGAAATTGAGCACCATAGCGAGGCGCTGCTGCACCTTCGCCACGTAATACTCGTACGCCGTGTCAAACGACGTCTTCAGCACCGAGAGGAACCCGAAAATCGAGGGGAACCCCGTCTCCAGGGCATCGCTGCCGTCCGTGCCGTAGAACGCGAGCGCTGCCCCCGCGCCCGCGACCAGGACGAGGAGGCTCGTCCCCAGGACGACGGCGTGCGCTGCCCCCTCGGGCTCGGGGATCAGGGAGAACACGCCCCCGAACGCAGCCGGGTACGCGCGCCAGTAGCCCCCCACGGCCGAGAGCGCGGCAAGCAGGACGAGCGGGGCCGTGATCGAGAGGCCCGCCTCGTGCGCATGGCCGGCCGGTTCCGAGCGGGGCGCCCCGAGGAACACGATCTTCCAGAGGCGGAGCATGTAGAACGCGGTCAGGACCGCCGTGAAGGCCAGGACGGCGAACACCGCCGTGCTGCGCCCGTAGGCAAGGGCCAGGATCGCGTCCTTGGAGAAGAACCCGGCGAGGAACGGCACGCCGGTGATGGCCGCAACGGCGATCGTGAACGTCCAGAAGGTGACCGGCATCCGTCGCCTGAGGCCGCCCATCCTGAAGATGTCCTGCTCATGGTGGCAGCCGAGTATCACCGAGCCAGAGCCCAGGAAGAGGAGCGCCTTGAAGAAGGCGTGCGTGGTGAGGTGGAACATCGCCCCGCCCACGGACCCAAGGCCGAACGCGGCAACCATGTATCCGAGCTGCGAGAGGGTGGAATAGGCGAGGACCTTCTTGATGTCCCTCTGGATCACCGCGCAGAGCGCGGCGTAGAGCGCCGTCAGGGTGCCGACCCAGGCGATGACCGAGAGGGCCTGCGGCACCATGAGGACCTCGACGCGGCAAAGCATGTAGATGCCCGCTGCCACCATGGTCGCCGCGTGGATGAGGGCCGAGACCGGCGTGGGGCCCTCCATCGCGTCCGGAAGCCACACCTGGAGGGGCAGCTGCGCGGATTTGCCGACCGCGCCGCAGAACAGGAGGAGCGGGATTAGCCTGCTGTAGACCACGGCGTGGCCCGCGCCCAGGGCGTTGAGGTTCACGGTACCGTTCGCCCAGTAACAGAGGATGATCCCGAGGAGAAACCCGAAGTCCCCCACCCGGTTGACGATGAACGCCTTCTTCGACGCGTCGGCGGCCGACGGCCTCTCCCTCCAGTGGTTGATCAGGAAATAGGAGCTGAACCCGACCAGCTCCCAGAAGATGAACATCATGAACAGGTTGTCGGCGAGGACGATGCCGATCATCGAGAACATGAAGATCGACAGGCCCCCGAAATACCGCGGCTTGCCAGGATCGTCGCCCATGTAGCCGAGCGAGAACACGTGGACGCAGAGGCCCACGACGCCGACGATCGAGAGCATGAGCGCCGCGAGGTCGTCGAACTTGACCCCGAGGCAGAGCGAGAACGCGCCGAGGCGGAGCCATTCGATGGACCCGCTGAAGCGCTCGCCGCCAAACGCGAGCACCAGGGCGAAGCAGGCGATGAACCCGGCGGTTGCGACGGAGACCGCGGCCGCGGCCGACCCCCTCCTGCCCAGCAAGAGCGTGATCAGAGCCGCCGACGCGAGCGGCGCGAGCAGGACACAGAGGGCGGTGTGGAGGGGCGTCATGGCGTGCGTCTCAGTGCCTGAGGCTGTCCAGCTCGTCCACCTGGACCGTCTGGCGTGCGCGGAACAGGGCCACGATGATCGCCAGGCCCACGGCGACCTCGGCCGCTGCCACCGTCAGGATGAAGAACACGAACACGTCGCCGTCCTCGGTTCCGTTGAAGCGGGAGAAGGCCACGAGGGCCAGCGTCGCCGCCACGAGCATGAGCTCGAGGCACATGTAGATGACGAGCGTGTTGCGCCGCACGAGCACGCCGAGGAACCCCACGGCGAAGAGGGCGGCGCTCAGCATCACGTAGGACTCGAGGGTCGGCGTCATCCGGCGGCCTCCGTCTTTGCGGCGCGCCGGCTGAGCGCGATGACGCCCAGCATGGCCACCAGGAGAAGGAAGCCCATCACCTCGACGGGAAGGAGGTAGGTCGTGAAGAGCTGGTAGGCGTAAAGCCTGAGCGAGGAGCCGACTCCGCCGACAGGCGGGGGCCCTCCCGCCAGCCGCCCGCGGACGGCGAGGAGGTCCAGGCCGGAGATCAGCAGGCCCGCCGCGACGACGCCGGCGAACGCCTGGACTCCCCTGAACCGCCACGGCTGCCCTCCCTGCATGTCGAGGAGCATGACGATGAAGAGGAAGAGGGCGACGACGGCGCCCGCGTAGATCAGCACGAGCAGGAAGGCCAGCAGGTAGGCGTGCAGCTGGATGAACAGGCCGGCGATGCCGGCGAGGCAAAGCAGCAGGCACATCGCCCCGTTCACGGCGTTCTTGGAAAGGACGACGCCCAGGGCGCACGCCAGCGCGAAGACCGAGATGCAGGTGAAGGCGAGTTGCTCCATGGTCGTTGGCCTCAGTGGCCCCTGCCGGCGCCCTCCTCCGCGGCCTTCTTGGCCTCCCACTTGAAATGCCTGTCGGGAAGCGTCCCGCCCATCTCGTAGAGTCTGTCCTTGTGGTTCACCATCTCGGCGCGGCTGTAGCCCGACATCGAGTACTGGTTCTGCAGGAAGATCGCCTCCTCCGGGCAGACCTCCTCGCACAGGCCGCAGTAGATGCACCTGAGCATGTCGATGTCGAAGGCCTGGGGGGCCTTCTCGACCTGGTCGACGCCGGCGCCCTCGGGAACCGATCCCGGCGTGATCCGGATCGCCTTCGGCGGGCACACGAACTCGCAGAGCTGGCAGGAGACGCATTTTTCGCGGCCGTGCGGGTCCTTGACGAGCGTCGGCACCCCGCGGTAGCCCGGCGGGATGGCGGGCCTCTGCTCGGGGTACTGCATCGTGTCCGTGGGCCCGAGGAGGTGCTTGATCGTCGTGAGCATGGCGCCGAGCACCTGGGGCATGTACGTGCGCTCCGCCAGCGAAAGGCGTTTGCGTTGTACGTGGATGACGGCCATGGCGGGTGGGTTTATCGCTGCAGGTAGGCGATCGCCAACATATAGGCGATCAGGTTGGCGATGGAGAGCGGAAGGAGCTTGCGCCATCCTATCCTCATCACCTGGTCGTAGCGGAAGCGCGGCACGGTCCAGCGCACCCACATGAACACGAAGATGAGCATCAGCACCTTCACGGCGAAGATCGCGATGGAGACGAGGCCGGCGACCAGCGGATGCAGCCAGAGCGCCGAGCCGGTGGCGTGGTGCAGGCCCTCGAGGAGCGACGCGAGCGGGAGCCAGGGCAGGAGGTTCCAGCCGCCGAGGAACAGGAGCGTGAACACCGACGAGCCCACGATCATGTTGGCGTACTCGGCCACGAAGAAGAGCGACCACTTGAACGCGCCGTACTCCGTGTGGAACCCGCCCACCAGGTCGGACTCCGATTCGGGCATGTCAAAGGGCTGCCGGTTCGTCTCGGCGAACAGGGCGATGGCGAAGATGAGCGCCGAGACCGGCATCGTGAAGATGAACCAGGTCCCGCCCCAGAAGCCCGCCCTGCTCTGGAACTCGACCACCCGCGACAGGCTGAGCGAGCCGGCCGAGCCGGGCTCGTTCACCCACATGAACACGGGCAGGACCGCGAGGGTCATCGAGAGCTCGTAGGAGATCAGCTGCGCCGACGCGCGGACGCCGCCGAGGAACGGGTACTTCGAGTTGGAGGCCCATCCGGCGAGGATCAGCGAATAGATCCCGAGGGAGGCCACCGCGAACACCGCCAGTATCCCGACCTCGACGTTCGCCAGGGCCAGCGGGACCACCGTGCCGTCGCCCGCAAGGTAGGCCCCGAAAGGGACCACGGTGATCGTCGTGAACGCCGGCACCATCGCTATCACCGGCGCCAGCGTGTAGTAGAGCTTGTGCACGTGGTCGGGCAGGGGCTCCTCCTTGAAGAGGAACTTCGCCCCGTCCGCCGCCAGCTGGAACAGGCCCAGCCGCTGCAGGACGCCCATCCCGGGTATCCCCGCCAGGAACGGGGGAAGCGCGCGGTTCGGACCCGGCCTGCACTGGATCCATGCGCACACCTTGCGCTCGGCCATGGAGCAGGCGGCCGCCACCGGGAAGACGACCAGGATGACCGCAAGCCCCTTGGCAAGGGCCTGGACAACCGCCGGGAGCCCGAAGAAGAAATCAGCCACGGGCGGGCGCCCCCCCTTGCGCGGTTGGGGCCGGCTCGAAGTGGAGCCCCCGGCCCTCGGCAAATGGCAGGCCCGCCCACGGCGAGCCGTCGATCGGGAGGCCCGTCGCCGGGATGTTGTCGTAGGAGACCGCCCCCAGGGCAGGCGCCTCCGCCGAAAGCGCAGGCCAGACCGAGGCGATGTCGCCGCCCAGGCGAGGACCGCCCGCGGCCGCCACGAGCCGCGCCAGGGCGACGAGGTCGTCGGTCGCGCCCGCGACGGGCGGAACCGCCCGCGCGAACTTCTGGATGCGGAACTGCTGGTTGACGAAGGTCCCGCTCTTCTCGAACACCGTGAGCGTCGGGATGACGACCCTCGCGGCCGCGGACGTGGCGTTGGAATGGGTCCCCAGGAAGACGACGGAAACCTTCGCCAGCTGCTCGGCGCTCAGGCCCGCCGCCGCGAGATCCTCCCCGACCGAGACGACGGCCGTGACCTGGCCGGAGTCGATCAGGGCTCCCAGGGCCCCGAGCCTGGCCGAGGGGAGCTCGGTGATCAGGCCCGCGACCAGCGCCCCGCGGACGTTCGGGTTGCGGTCGGCCGAGACGAGGAGGCCGTCGCCCTCCCCCACCCGGGACACCAGCCATGCCCGGGCGTGCAGCGCTTCCGCGAGCTTCCTCGCGAGGAACTGCTCCTCGACCGAGCTGCGGCCCGAGCCGACCACGGCCACCGAGCCCCTTGCGAAGACCTCAGCGGCGGCGTTCACGGCGAAGTCGAGCGCGCTCTCGACGCCGCCCACGCGGATCGAGTCGAGGCGGCCCGCCGAGCGGATCTCCTTGTAGAGGACCCGTCCGCTGTCGGCCATCCAGGCGTCGTTCACGGCGTCGTTCTGGCGCGGCGTGATCCTGTAGACGGTCCCCTCGCGGGACCACACGACCGTGTTGGCCCCCGCGCTCGACTCGGTGTCGATGCTGTTCGCCTGCTTCAGGAACCAGACCCTCATCTTGAAGCGGAAGTCCGTGCTCGTGAGCGCCCCCACAGGGCAGATGTCGACCGTGTTGAGCGAGTAGTTGTTCTCGAGCTTGCGGCCCGGGTAGCACGTGAGCGTGCTGTGGCTCCCGCGGTCGGTGAACCCGAGGACGTCGTCGTGCGCGATCTCCTTGCAGAAGCGGATGCAGCGGGAGCACAGGATGCAGCGCTCGTCGTCGAGGGTGACGCGCGGGCCGAGCTGCGTGCGCTTCGGCTTCACGTTCTTGTGCTCGATGAACCGGGAGTACCCGCGGCCATAGCCCGTCGACTGCTCCTGGAGCTTGCACTCGCCCGCCTGGTCGCAGATCGGGCAGTCCAGCGGGTGGTTGATGAGGAGGAACTCCATCACGCCCTCCCGGCATTCCTTCACCATCTGGGACGACGTGCGGACGTGGAGCCCCGGGGAGACGTTGGTCGCGCAGCCGATCGCGGGGCGCGGCCCCCAGTTGACCTTCTGCTTGCCCGTGACCGGGTCCATGATCGGCGCCTTGGTGGCGGGATCGACGGCGGGCATTCCCATCTCGACCAGGCACATCCTGCAGTTGCCCACCACGGTGAGCTTGGGGTGGTAGCAGAAATGGGGGACATCCGAGCCGACCCGGCTCGCGGCCTCGATCACGTTGGTGCCCTTCGGCACGGCGATCTCCTTGCCGTCGATGTTGACGGTGATCAGGTCGGTTGCGGCGGGCGGGGTCATCGGGAAGCGGGTGTGCGTCTCGTCGGTTTCCGGGTCATGCGAGCTCGGCGGCGCCCTCGGGCCTCGGGCCCTTCCTCGCCTGCGGGTACGCCTTGAACTCGTCGCCGAACTTGGCGACGAAGCTCTGGGTCGGCCACGCGCAGGCCTCGCCGAACGCGCAGATCGTCCTGCCGGCGATCTGGTCGGCCACGCTCTTGAGGAGCGCGCCGTCCTCCGCGCGCCCGTCGCCGCGCACCATGCGCGCCGTGATCTTCTTCATCCACAGCGAGCCCTCCCTGCAGGGCATGCACTGGCCGCAGCTCTCGTGGGAGTAGAACGCGTTGATGTTGGCGAGCGCCTCGACCATGCTGACGGAGTCGTCCATGACGATCACGCCGCCGGAGCCCCCCATCGATCCGATCATCGCGAGCGAGTCGAAGT
>CAYNLL010000162.1:0-7227 GCA_964398015.1 uncultured Opitutaceae bacterium
CGAGCGGGGGCAGCTTCGTGTAGTAGCTCCGGGCGATGGCCGTCGTGTGGTCGCGCTCGAGGCCGACGTAGCCCACGCTCACGTCGGGAAAGACGTCCAGGAACGGCTGCACCATGGAGACCCCGGCGCGGAGGATGGCCACCACCACGATGGGTTGGTGCGTCAGCACCCGGCCCTCGGTGCGCTCGAGGGGCGTCTCGACGGCCTTCGCCTCGGTGGCCAGGTCGCGGGTGGCGTCGATCGCGAGCATCAGCGTGAGCTGGTAGGCGAGGGTCCTGAAGGTCGCGGGCTTCGTTGTCTTGTCGCGCAGGTGCGTGACGATGTGGTCCGCTAGGGGATGTTTGAGTACGCTCAGCATGGGCCTAAAGCAGGCTGCGCTGCACCTTGCGCTCAAGGTACCGCTCGAACTCCCTGCGCAGGGCCTTTTCCTTGCCGCGCAGGCCCGGCATCATGGGGAGCCAGTTGTAGACCTCCTCGCGCAGGTGCCTCGGCATCACGGGCTCGGTCGCGCGGATGCGGTCGAAGGCGCGGACGACCGCGGCCGCGACCTCGTCGCACAGGCGCTGGGCGTCGGCCGAGCTGTGCTGCCCCGCGAGGCGGATCACCTCGTCGAGCTTCCTGTGGCGCCTCCTGAGGATGGCCTTGTACGCGCCGAGCCCGTCCAGGGCGAGCACGGCGGTGCGCGGGTAGAAGTTCGCCATCGGGTTCCACTGCGGCGCCCGGCCGCCTGAGCCCCTGCGGTCGCTGCGCAGGATCACCGACGGGATGTCGGCGAACTTCGCGATCATGAACTCGGCCACGGTTCCGCTGTCGAGGTCGGCACCGTCGAAGTTGAAGAGGGCGAGGTCGCACTCGACCAGCACGCGGAAATGGTGGTCGCGGATGGTCCTCGGCGTCGTCCCTCGCGGGTCGAAGTCCTGGGGGAGCACGCAGAGATACCGGCCGTGGGACTTCTCGTAGACGGCCTCCGCAAGGTAGGCGTTGCCGATCAGGTGCTTTAGGTCGAAGAGCTCGCCTGCGAAGAAGACGTTGAGGCTGCGCTGCTTTTTCTTCATGGGCGCCAGTGGCCAGAACTAAGCAGCCAAGCGCGCCCGCGGACAACGTAATTCATCCGGGCGCCGCGCGTCACGGGACGAGCTCGAGGGTGTGCTCGGCGGGCCCCGGCAGGAAGGGCGTCGGGTCGCCGTGCGCCCACGCCTCGTGCCCCGCCCGGAAATACGGCGAGAGCGGGTTGGCGGCCTGGCCGCCCGGCATCTCGAAGATGCCCTCGGACTCGCGCCCCGGCGAGACGGCGAAGCGCTCGCTGGCGCCGAAGGAGGGATACTGCACGCGCGGCATGTGGGTGTCCCCGGAGAGCTGCTCCTCGGGCATCCTGAGCCACGCGGAGGCCCAGTGGGGGAGGAAGCGGGCGAACGGGTGCTCGATCCGCGCCGTGACGCGCCGTCCCCACTGCGCGTCGGCGGGCCCTATCCCGCGCTTCTCAAGGGACTGCGAGACGTCGTCCGCGGCGGCGACGAGAAGGTCGCTCCATGTGGCGTAGGCCGGGTCCAGGAGGTGGGCGGGCCGTTCCCTGACCAGGGCCTTGAGCGGCTGCTCGTAGTCCAGCCTCGACCAGCTGAACTCGGGGTCCCCCTCCTTGCACGGCGCAAAGATGGGCTCGAACACGCGCCGGGCGACGTTCATCCTGAAGTCGCGGACGAGGCCGTAGCTGGCGGAGTCCGCGTCGGCGCGGCCCTCCCATTTCTGGGAGGCCTGCAGCAGGGCCGCGCGCGACCGCTTTTCCGCCACGACACCGGGCGTGAGCGTCTCGAGGAGAAGCGCGTGCCACGGCTCGAGCATGGCCGCGCGGTCGTCGAGCTGGATGGCGAGCAGGTCCTTCGGGGCGATGGGCCGCGCGGCGACGGCAAGCGCGTCGAGGTCGTCGCGGATCTGGCGGGCGCGCGCGGGGACGTCGTAGCCCGAGTCCCCGAGGGCGGCGAGGGCCTTGCCGCCGACGGTCCTGTTGTTCGCCGTCCAGAGCCGCCCGTCCGCGGGCGACACGACGCAGGGTACCTCCCCCGACGCGAGATAACCGTCCCACCTCCGGTCGCCAAAGCTCCACTTCACCGGGAGGCGGCCGTCGTACCCGATCCTCTTGGGAAGCAGGCCGGCGACCGTCCACGCGATCTGCCCGGACGCGTCGGCCACGAGGAAGTTCTGTGCGGGAATCCCCATCCGGTGGGCGATCTCCACGGCGGCGCGAACATCCTGCGCGTTCTCGAGGTCCGCGATGTCGCCGTTGGTCGAGGCCGGGTCGTCCTCCGTCCAATGGAGGACGAGGGCGTGGCCCTGCGCGTCCTCGCCGACGACGGGTCCCCACACCGTCCACCGGGACACCACCGTCACCGGCTTCGAGCCCTTGACCGCGACGGTCTCCTTCCTCTCCTCGAACTGCAGGAGGCCGGCGCCCTTCGGGCCGTGGTAGAGCTCCGGCGCGGGGCCGTGGTCCACCAGCACGATGTCGCCCGTGCCCGCATTGGAGTTCGTGAACCCCCACGCGATTTTGCCGGTGCTTCCCGCCACGAGGGTGGGGCCCCCGGGCAGGGTGACGCCCGTCTCGCTGTGCCCGGGCCAGCGCAGGGACATCCGGTACCAGACGTTGGGGATGCCCAGGTGGAGGTGCATGTCGTTCGCGAGGATCGCGGCGCCGCCGGCGCCGAGGGCGCCGGAGACGGCGAAATTGTTCGAGCCGGCCGCCTCGCTCCCCGGCCACGCCTCGCCGCCGGCTTGCGCCACGCCCGCGCCGCCGCCGGGGCGCGACCTCAGGTCGATCTCGGAAGGGGGAGGGATCGGCGCGGGGCGTGAGAAGGTCCCGTCAAGCGCGGCGTCCTCCGGGGTCATCAGCGGCGCAAGGAACGCGAGGGAGGCCGGCCCGAGGTTGTCCCGGATGCTCGCCAGCGTGCGGACGTAGCGCCCCCTGGAGTCCTGCAGGTCGAGGGTCATCGCGAAGGAGATGAGGATCGAGTCCTCCGTCTCCCAGGGCCGCGGGTCCGAGCGCAGGACGACGTATTCCCACGGCTTTGCGCGGAGGGCCGCAAGGCCCGCGTTCACGCCCTCGGTGTAGGCCTCCAAGAGGGCCAGCCGGGAGGGGCTTGACCGCGCGATGACCTCGCGCGCCACGCGCCGGAACCCGTGCACCCTCGCCTCCCTGTCCAGCGGCAGCGCCGCCTCGCCAAAAAGCTCCGAGAGCTCGCCGGCGCCCCTGCGCCGCAGGAGGTCCATCTGGAAAAACCTGTCCTGGGCGTGGAGCCAGCCGGTCGCCCGGGCGACGTCCAACCGGGTCGATCCCTCCACCGTGGGGACGCCGAGGGCGTCCCGCGTCACCCTGACCGGGGACGAGAGGCCATGGAGGGCGGAGGTCCCTTCGAGGATGGGCAGGCAGGCGGCGATGCGGCTCCGCAGCCAGAGGCCCGTCGCGGCGGCGCCGACGAGGAGGACGGCGCAGAGGATGCCCGCGGCGGCGAGGAGGCGCCTGGCTGTCGTGCGTGCGGTCATGGGAGCGCGAAGACCCTTTGTATCCGTTCTACGAGCACAGCAGGGGCCTCCGCCGCCTCGAGGGTGAGGGCGTAGGTGGGCTCCTCGAGCGTCTCGAACTGCGAGCGCAGGAGGTCCTCCTTCATGAAGTGGCCGCTGCGCCCCCCGATCCGCGCCCGGATCAGGGCGAAGCCCCCCTGCAGGTGGACATACCTCGCCCCCGCCGGGTCGGGCGTGAGCGCGCGCCGGTAGGATTCCCTCAGGGCCGAGCAGGCCACGACCACCCTGGCCCCGCGGGCGGTGCAGGAGGCGATGCGCTCGCGGACGGACTCGAGCCACGGCGCCCGGTCGGCGTCGGTGAGCGCGGTGCCGGCCGACATCTTCGCCACGTTCTCCGCGGAATGCAGCTCGTCGGCCTCGATGAAGTCCCATCCCAGGGCGTCCGCGAGCCCGCGGCCCACGGTGGTCTTGCCGCACCCGGAAACCCCCATCGCGATGATGACCGACAGGGGATGGGCCTCCCACGATCGGGTGGCGCCCGCGGCGCGGCCCTCGTCGAGGTCGAGCAGCTCGCAGAACGTCTCCGCCCTCCCCGGGGCGACGCCATACTCGACGGCTCGCTCGCGCAGGATGTCGGAGCGGTCGTCCCTCCAGCCGAGCTTGGTCATGAACCGGTTCCAGACGACGCATTCCTCGTCCGTGTGCCGCGCGCCCTCGGATTCCGCCCACGCCAGGATCTCCTCGTCGCAGCCGCCCTCGAGCGTCCGCGCGCGCAGCGCCTCGTAGGGCACGCCCAGGAAGCGGCAGCAGCGCCCGTCGAAGAGCGCGGTCCTGGTCGCCCCGAGGTTGGCCTGATAGTCCGGGGGAAGCGCGCCCGCGGCGTTCAGCCGGATCTTGTCCAGCATGCGGCCGAAGACGACGATCCGCCCCACTCTTGCGTGGGGGCTCCTAAGGCCGATGACACGGGGCATGGTGTTGTGGGCGGGTGGGAGTGCGGCTCAATCCCTCAGCAGGTAGACCACCGTGCAGAGGGCTGCAAAGACGATCGTGGGGGCGATCACCCACAGGGGGTTTACCGGGACGCGATAGCGGTCGAAGAGCCAGACGACGGCGAAGCTCTTGGCGATGATGAGGACCCAGCAGATCGCGATCACGCGCTCCACCCTCCGGTTCCTGGGGACCCGGTGGGCGACGCTCACCTCGCGCACGAAGTTCCGTTCGTAGCGCACGGTGCGCGGACGGTGGATGAGGCGTACGAGGTCGGCGAACATGGCTTGATGCCCCGGACACTACGCCTTCGCCGCCCCGGATTCAAACCCGCCGGGGTCCGGAAGCGACCGGCCGTAGAGCAGGGCGAGCTCCGACAGGTACGCGGCCGTGCCTCCCGCGGACAGGCGCTCGAGGTCGCCGCTGGCGAGCCTCCACCGCCAGTTGCCCTCGGGTTTGCCCGGCGAGTTGAGGCGTGCCTCCTGGCCCAGGCTCAGGAGGTCCTGCATCGGCACCACCGCGATCCTGCTCACCGCCCCGTATGCGGCGCGAATGAGGTCCCAGCCGATCTCGCGCCCGTCGACGCGCAGGTAGCGGCGCACATGGTCCCGGCTCTTCTCGTCCGCGGTTCGATACCATCCGATCGCCGTGTCGTTGTCGTGCGTGCCCGGATAGATCACGCTGTTCGCCCTGAGGTTGTGCGGCAGGTAGGCGTTTGTCGCGTCCCCGCCGAAGGCGAACTGCAGGACCGCCATGCCCGGAAGCCCGGTGTCGCCGAGGAGCTCCTCGACGGTCGGGGTCAGCAGGCCGAGGTCCTCCGCGACGATCCTGGCGTCGGGGAACGCCTCGCGCACGGCGCTAAAGAAGCCAAGGCCCGGGCCGCGCCGCCACTCGCCCGTCCTCGCGTTCGCGGCCGGCAGCGGGATCCGCCAGTATTCGTCGAAGCCGCGGAAATGGTCGATGCGGACGACGTCGTACATCGCGAACGAGGCGCGCAGGCGGTCTTTCCACCAGGCGTAGCTCTCGGCCGCGTGGACCTCCCAGCGGTAGAGGGGATTGCCCCAGAGCTGGCCGTCCGCGGAGAAGTAGTCCGGCGGCACGCCGGCGACCGCGACGGGCCGTCCGTCGGCCCCGAGCTCAAAGAGGTCGGGGCGGGCCCAGACGTCGGCGGAGTCCGCCGCCACGAAGATGGGAATGTCGCCGATGATGGAGATTCCGCGCCGGGCGCCCTCCGCCCTGATGCGGCGCCACTGGGAGAAGAAGGCGTATTGATAGAACTGATGCGCCTCGGCCTCCGCGCGCAGCTGCGCGCGCAGGGCCCCCTTGAGCGCGGACGGGGCGCGGGCCTCGGCAGGCCACTCCCACCACGCGCGCCCACCGAAGTGGTCCTTGAGCGCGCGGAACCAGGCGTAGGACTCTAGCCAGGTCGACTGTGCGGCCTTGAACTGCGCGAATCCCTCCCGGCCCAGGGAGGGCGAGCCGGCGAGAACATAGCGGTCGTAGGCGCGCCGAAGAAGCGGCCACTTCAGCTGGTAGAGCGCACCGAAGTCGACCGCTCCCCCTCCGTGCGACGCCAGCGGGGCGATCTCGGCGGCGCCGAGAAGGCCGCGGGAGGCGAGGTCCCGCAGGTCGACGAGGTAGGGGTTTCCCGCGAACGCGGAAAAGCACTGGTAGGGCGAGTCGCCGTAGCCCGTGGGTCCCATGGGACAGACCTGCCACCAGGACATTCCTGCCGCCTGGAGGAAGTCGAGGAAGCCTACCGCGGCACCGTCGAGGGTCCCGATTCCCTGGTCGCCGGGAAGGCTCGTCGGATGAAGGAGCACGCCTGCGGACCGGGTCGAAAGCCAGTCGAACAGCGGAGCTTGTGGAATCGGCCTTTGTGTCATCGGCACCAATCTGGGAGCGACGGGCGCCGGGGCGAAGCCCAAAACAAGCGCTGCGGGGCGGCGGCGGCGGTGCAAATCGGCCGATCGGGGTGGAAATCCGGGCCGTTTCTGGTACATTTCCCTGCAAAGAGCGGCGATGGGGCCAAAAGGGCCGAGTCGCGGACTAAGTCGTCAACATCCCCTACACCATGAAAACGCTGCGATTGGTATCAGCCTTCCTAGGGATTGTGGCCGCGGGCTCGCTGCGCGCGGGCGGCGCGTCGGATACGGCAACGCGGGTCGACGTCGTGTTCGACCATCCGGAGAACTTCAGCGACATCAGGGACAGCGACCCGCCGACCGACAAGGGTCAGGCCTACATCCTGCACCAGTTCCGCGACTTCCTGGTGAGCGATGCCACGCCTCTGGTGCCTGAGGGCTACAAGCTTACCCTCACCTTCACCGACATCCACCTTGCGGGCGACTACCAGCCGTGGCGCCACATGGCCGCCTTGGAATACGGCACGGTGAGGATCGTCAAGGACATCTACCCGCCGTCGTTCAAGTTCACGTATTCGGTGACCGACCCCTCGGGCGCGGTGGTCAAGAAGGGCTCGGAGGAGATCCGCGACATGGCCTTCATGTACAGGACCGTCCTCGACACTTCGGATACCCTTCGCTACGAGAAGGACATCCTCAACGACTGGGTCCGCTTCAACCTGAAGGGCCTGAAAAAGGGCTGAGGACCCCAAGAAGGGAGGCCGACGATTAAACTTGCGCACGGGTCCGCAAGGTGTACCGTGCCGGCATCGTTAGAGATAGCGTTTTGGTGACAGCTTCTGGTGAGTCGTTGGCTGAGCGG
>CAYNLL010000163.1:0-5748 GCA_964398015.1 uncultured Opitutaceae bacterium
CCTTCCAGCCCCGTCTAAAACCGTCCGATACCGTCCGCTCCACTCTGGCGTAAGTTATTCATAGGGAGATTATTCGGCTCATAACCTGAAGGTCGTTGGTTCAAATCCAGCCCCATGCACAATTTGAGGACTTTGGCTCATATTCAATGGCTTTGTTGTTAAATGGTTTACGTTTGCCCGGGGCTAGGAAAACAACTCTCCCCGGTTCCGAGCGGTCTACGATCTCTTAGGCCCAATAAGTTCCGCGGCGGCACCCTTGATTCCGGTGTCAAAGGTCGCCAATCGCATCTTGTTCTCGCGCGCAATTTGAGCGAGGTATCCGTCAGATGTTTTTGCGGCGCTCGAGGACCAAACTGGGAGACGTGGAGAAGGCGCAATCTCAATGAAGCCACCTGCGCTCTGCTTAAGCACCGTTAACGCTGCAGAAGCTTGATGAAGACTGTAACCAAATACCTGCATCGATACCCGCAAAAAGCCCAATTCGGAAAGCGCGCATGTCCACAAATTTTCACGCCCCACGACCCTTGCCCATGCATGGAACGACGCGTGGTGGGGAGAATTGCCGTGTTCCCAAGCCAGCAGTGCGTTGACGTCCAAAAGATATCTCACGGAAAGTCTGCGAGCGCCGCGCGGATTTCTGCCTCAGAAACCAGCTTATCCGATGACGATGCGTTGAAAGGCAACCCCGATACGGGATGGTTCTTACGGATGATTCTCGCCTTTCTCGTATCCCCGCCGCAAAGCGCCGCCTTACGAAGGTACGCCGAAACTGAGGATTTCGCGGCGCGGGCATTCGCCCGGATCCGACTCGCAGACTGCGGATCCACTTTGAAGCTTAAGATTGGCATGGTATTAATTTAATACCATTTCCGTTCGGTTGGTCAAGAATCTCACATGGGGCAAGTTGAATGCCCCGTATACCATCCAAATCATCAACTCACTCGGTATTGTGAAGGCTCTCACTGCCCGAACACTGTCCATTTTGACCCCGTATCTGTCTGTATGGTGCGAAGCGTGTCCGTCCGTTCTGTGGGAAAGCGACTTGCTGAGAGGGAACCATCGGGCCGGTAACCTGAAAGTCGCCGGTCCAAATCCAGCCCCTGCACCCAATCTGAGGCCCCGCAAGCCAAGCGCTAACGGGGGTTCTTGATTTGGGATACCTCTTACCAAACATCGAAGGGTGTCCACAAAGTGTCTAGAAATCCGGTCCAAAATCCGGCGTCCCCGATCTCAGGACACCTAATGGCCTTCCGGTGAGGCAAGGCCGTGGCGCCCACGGACCCTTCCGGGCCAGGCCCCAATCGCTGATTACGCATAGACTCGCACTCGAAAGGCCCGACCGCTAGCAATCGGCGCGTGAGAGATTTCGCTCCCGCCGGCTTCTTCGCCCTCCGGACACCCCTGTTGCCCTTCGCCGAGTTCGCGGCCTGGGCCGATGGACTGGGGGCGATCGCCGCGCTGGGAGAGCCCGCGCGGCTCACCGAGGCGCTCCGCCTCGACCGCGAGCGTCTGCGGGTCCGCCTGCGCGAACTCATGTCGAAGCCGGAGCAGAGGGAGGCCCTCTTCCTCGCCTCGCCCCACCTCGACGAGGTTTTTGAGGTCTGGCTCCGCGAGCCGGAGAGCGAACGGGGGCGCAAGCTCGAGCTGGCCCTCTTGCGATATTTCGCCCGTTCGGCCGGGAGAGCGACACCCTACGGCCTCTACGCCGGCAGCTCGGTGGGTCAGGTGGCCGAGGAGACCCGACTGGCGTTGAGCGGGCGGGCCGAATATGCCCGCCACACGCGTCTGGGAATGGACTACCTTTTCCGACTGACAGAATCGCTGCGCCGCGATCCGGAGGTCAGGAAATGCTTCACCTACCGTCCCAACTCCAGCCTCTACCGCGCGGCCGGCCGCCTCCGCTACGTCGCATCGCACCTAGAAGGCGAGCAACGGTCGTATCACCTGGTCATGGCGGACGACACGGACTATCTGGCGGCCACCCTCGCGCGCGCCGAGAATGGTGAAGCGCTCGGCGTCCTGGCGGCGACGCTGGTGGGCGGCGAGGTGACCCCGGAAGAGGCGGAAGCTTACCTCATCGACCTGATCGAGAGCCAGGTGCTGGTGGCCGACATCGCGCTGCCGCTGACCGGCCGCGAGCCTCTGTGTCCCCTGATTGAACAACTGAGACGGCACCCGGCGACGATTCGCGTCGCGGAGCGGCTCTCCGCCATCGAGGACGAGCTGGCAAGAATGGATGCCGCCGGCTTGGGCCTCGAGCCGGCGCGGTACCGGTCGCTGGCGGACCTGCTCACCGACCTGCCCGCGGCCGCCGAAATTGGGCGCCTCTTCCAGGTGGACATGGTGAAGCCCGTCCAGCACGCCACACTGGGGAAGGCCGTGGCCGAGGAGATGATGCGCGGGATTGAGCTGCTGCACAGCATCGAGCGCCCTTACCGTAATGCCGAACTCGCCAAGTTTTGCGCCGCATTCGCCAAGCGTTACGGCCTGCGGGAGGTTCCGCTGCTGGAAGCCCTCGACGACCAGGTCGGCATCGGCTTCGATTCGGGACAGGAGGCATCCCCCCTCCTCAAGGGCATTGACTTTCCCTACCCCGGAGACGGAACGGTGACCTGGGACGCGCGCGAGCGCCACCTGCTGTGGCGGCTGAACGCCGCGCTGGCGGAAGGCGCGCAGCAGATCGAGCTGACAGCCGACGACCTGAGGGAGCTAAAGGTCTCGGCCCCGCAGCCGCTGCCCCCCGGATTCACCGCCATGGTCGCCGTGGCCGCGGCCTCAGAGTCTGACGTCCGCCTCGGAAGGTTTCGAGTCATCCTCAACTTTGTCGACGGCCCCTCGAGCGGCCGCCTGCTGGCCCGATTCGGTTACGCCGACGAGCGCCTGCGGCAGCTCCTGGAAGCGCACGTCCGGAAAACCTCGAACCCAGAATCCGGACCCTTGCCGGTCGAGATCGTCCACCTTCCCGAAGGCCATGCCGGAAACGTTCTGTGCCGACCCGCGCTGCACACCTACGAGGTGCCCTATCTCGGATGCTCGGGCGCTCCACGCGACCGGCAGCTGCCGGTCACCGACCTCACGGTCGCGGTGCGCGAGGACCGCATCGTGCTGCGTTCCCGGCGCCTGCGGCGCGAGGTCGTGCCGAGGATGACCAACGCGCACAATTTCAAACGCAGCGGCCTCGGAGTCTACCGATTCCTCTGTTCGCTGGAGGGCCAGGGACTGGCGCAGAGCCTATTTTGGAAGTGGGGCGTGCTGGAGGCCGCGCCATTCCTGCCCCGGGTGACCTCAGGGCGCCTCGTGCTGTCACCGGCCCGGTGGAGGATGAACACAGAGGAGATCAGGCGCTTCCGCGCCCTCAGCGAAGGGGCCCTGTTCGAGGCCTTTCAAGCCTGGCGGAAGGAGCGCCGACTGCCGCGCTGGCTGCTCGTGGCGGAAGGGGACCAGACGCTCCCGGTCGACACCAACAATGTGGCGAGCATCGAAATGATGCTGCAGGTTGTCGGCACCAGCACCGAGGCGGTGCTAAAGGAACTCCTGCCTCCGCCCGAAGAGCTCCTCGTGCACGGCCCCGAAGGCGCCTTCCTTCACGAGATGGTCATTCCGTTTGAGCGCCGTCCTGCCGGCGGCGGGTCCGGAAGTTCCACCACCGGCGAGCCTGAGCGCGATGTCGGCGGCAATCCCGACACGGCCTGCGCCCGTACATTTCCGCCCGGTTCCGAATGGCTGTTCGCCAAGATCTACACCGGATCCACGACCGCGGACGCCCTGCTGAGGGAGGTCGTCGGACCGCTGGTGAAGCGGTCCCTGGGATCCGGGGCCGCCTCCCAGTGGTTCTACATCCGCTACGGCGATCCGGACTGGCATCTGCGCCTGCGCTTCCGGGGCGACCCCGGGCGACTTCACCAGGAGGTCCTGCCCGATCTTGAGGCTTCCATCCTGCCGTTGATCCGGGATGGCCGGGTCGGACGCCTGGAATTCGGAACATATGAGCGCGAGGTTGAACGCTTCGGCGGCCCGAACGGAGTTCTCCTGGCCGAGCAGATTTTCCACGCCGACAGCGACGCCACCCTGCAGATGCTCGACCTGCTGGATCCGGGTGACAAGGGACTCGGCGAGCGCTGGCGCCTTGCGCTCTGCGGCATCGACGCCCTCCTCTCCGACTTCGGCATGGACCTTGAGGCCAAATACGGACTGTTCAAGATCCTCGCGGTGTCCATTGCGGAAAAGGTCGGAGGGCGGGGCCCGATCGAGGGCTCGTTGAGCGAGAAATTCCGCGCCGAACGTTCGAGCCTCGAGGAACTTCTGGATGCCGCCGCCCGGGCGGACGGCGCCTGGGCGCCGGCCTTCGAGCTTCTCCTCGAGCGGTCCCGGCGGACCATCCCGGCGGCCGAGGCCCTTCAGGCCGCCTATCGAGAAGGCCGGCTTACCACCTCGCTGCCGACCATCATCACCGCGCTCGTGCACATGCATGTGAACCGGGCGCTGCGCGCGCCCGACTTCGAGCAGGAAACGGTGCTGTATGATTTCCTTCACCGATTGTACAAGTCGAGGGCAGCCCGGGCCCGGAGCCGATAGGCCTGCGCAGGATCAGCTTCCTTCGCCAAGTGGGATTAACCCGCTCTGTTTTTGTTCCCACCCTATTTGAAACAAATCCCTCTCGTACAGTTTCTAGGACTAGACGCTATTAAGCTTGCTGGCGCATTCGCCTTGACATACATATGACTGCTATGTATCGTGCCTCTATGATTAGAAAGGAACTGGTCGCCGCATCGGCGGAGCCTCTGGTTTTGTCACTGCTCGCAAAGGGCGAAAGCTACGGCTATGCGATCATCCAAGAGATTAAGGCCCGTTCCGATGGCAAGCTACATTGGACTGATGGGATGCTTTACCCGGTGTTGCACCGGCTCGAAGACCGAAAACTAATTAAATCCCGGTGGGGAGAAAGCGAGACTGGACGGAAACGGAAATATTACTCGCTAAAGGAGCATGGTAAAATCGCGATGAGCAGGCACCATGAAGAATGGAGTCTCGTCCATTCTGTTTTGGCGAACCTAAAGAAAGTGCGGTATGTTTGACATCGAAAAATCATTCGCTGAATGGCGGACGCAGATGCTTGACGCTGGAATCAAAACGCCCGTGCCACTCGTGGAACTGGAAATTCACTTACGCGAAGATGTGGAGAGGGAAATGCTGGCCGGAGCTGACCCAGAGAGGGCTTTTGAAAGGGCTGCCCGGCAAATCGGTCTCGCTGGCGAGATCAGCAATGAATTCGACAAGACTTCCAAAAGGGCAGGAGGAGCAACAAATGGAGAAATTTTTATGCACAAAAGATACTTAATCGCCAATGCCGTTCTTTGGGCGGCTGCAATCCTTGCTTCGGCAGTGGTTCATGCGCCTGTTGTTTTTTCCATCATTATCCTGCCGACATTGGCTTTCGCCTCTCTCGTAATAATCCGTCCCAAGTCGAATAATGCGGATTGTCGAAGAATGACGCCACCCGCCTAACAAGTCGCCGAAGCCAAACTCAATTAGGTTTGCGCTGAGAGCGGTGCTTCAATTGTCAACTTGTGGCCTGTCGAGCGGGAAGAGCGCAAACCTCAAAGGGGAAGCCGGATTCGAATGAGCTAGGGTATGTGAGTGCAAGGTTGACTGCGCTCCGGATTCGTTTCGGCGATACAAAGCGGTCTTTGGCTGTATCAAAATGCGCGGTAGTGGACCGATTTTTCAAACACCCCCAAGTGGCCGCGA
>CAYNLL010000163.1:5758-7177 GCA_964398015.1 uncultured Opitutaceae bacterium
AAAGTCCGCCCGTTTGATGCCGTCAGACCGCGGGGCGGGGCGGAATCGACAAGACTAGCAGGCGGTCCCAGTCCGGCGCCACGGGTGTCACCGCGGCGGCAAGCGCCAGAGCGATGCCACTCGCCCCTTCCAGGATTCCGGGATCCGTGAGAAAGACCCCCCGGCGGAACGCAGAGTAGCCGGCGATGCCCCGTCCCGTGCGCCGCATCTTCAGCGTCCGTCGAAACCATGCCTGCGCCGCCTCTCTAAGCCAGGACTCGCCCGTAGCCTGATAGAGGCGGTTGAAAAGATGGCCCGCGCCGGCGGCACCGTGACACAGGCCGCAGTCAGCGACCCCGGAGCGTTCAAACGGCTGCGCCGCCGCGCGGCGCGCGGCGCGCAGGGCCTCGCGCTCCCACTCGGGTCGCGCCACGCCGCGCGCCGCGACGAGCAGCGCGATGGCAATCCCGAGATCGCCGTAGCACCAAGCGAGGCGGGCGGGCACCGGCTTGATCCTTGGCCCGACGCAATAGGGAAAGGCCAAGTCGGTGCCGCCATTTTGGGCCAGCAACCAGGCGACCGCTCCTTCGAGCAAAGGTCTCGCCTGGGCGGCGGCCCTGGCCAACGCGCGTCTTGCGCCCGGCGCAAGGGCTCGGGGAGTCGAGGGCGGTGCCGACGGGTTGTTCGCGCAGACTTGACCCAGGAATGCGATGACGCCCGGGACCCCATGCGCCATTCCCAGATTGTACTGGCCCCCTCTTCCTCCGGCTGGCGAGGGGATCTGCTTGCCTGAAGTGTACCAGGTCACCCCGGTTGACGTGGGCTTGGCGATCTCGCCCAGGCGGTCGACGATCGCAGCGACACTTTGGGCCGCCAGCGGGGCGGGAAGCCTCTCCAGTGCATACACCCCCAATCCTACAAGGCCGGCAACCAGGTCATAAGGACCTTGCCAGGGCCCGCGCTGCACACGCTTGCGAATCAGCCGGTCGATGACCCCCGTTGATTCTTCATCCAAGTCGCCGCTGCCGAGGTGGGCAACGGCCCAGGCGATCCCCGTGAAGCCGCCGTAGAGCGATTGGTCCATCGGCGTTTGCGCGACCGCAGTCATCGCCCGCTCGAGATAGGCGCGGGCAACGGCGGAATTGCCCCGGCCAATGCCGGCCTTTGACAGGTAGGAAAAGAGCACCGCCAAACCGGCACCGCCGGCCATCAGCGAAGACCCCGGGGATTCGATCCCCTCAGCGCGCGGCCGCGCCCCCGCGGCCGAACCCGCTGCTCGGCGCCTGTTCCCACGGCGCGAAGGCAAGGAATCGGCGGCCGCCGACCGGTCCATCGGTCCCGGGAGATCGCGGACGGCGGCGGCGATGGCCCGAATCGACCTGACGGCCTCGCCACGCAGCGGCCCCGCCAAGATCGGCTTCCACCCTCCTACGGCCTGGG
>CAYNLL010000164.1:0-7175 GCA_964398015.1 uncultured Opitutaceae bacterium
AGCCGGCGGGCCTGGGGATCCGGGAGGAACGCCGACGGATCACGGGCAACCTCAGCCGCTTCGTGCCGCATTTCTTCCAAAAAAGTGAGCAACCCGGGATTCAATAACCCCACCGCCCTGGGCGTCGGGCAGGAGGGCGCCCTCTTCGGCCACGGCGCCACGGTCGTCGGGCGCTCCGTGCTCAAGTCGGCCGACGGCTACCGGTGGGACGAGTATCACCTGAAGCTCGCCGACGGGACGGCGACGACGCTGGTCTACGAAAGCGGCATCTGGAAGCGCTACGACCTGATCGAGCCCGGCATCACGCTCAGCGCGCGCGACGCCGCCGACTACGGCGTCGGCGACCCGATCACGCTGCGCGGCGCGTCCGCCGAGGTCACCTACGTCGGGCAGTCCCGCGTCGCCTACATCGAGGGAAAGGCCCCCGAGGGCTACCGGGTCGGCAGCGAGGCGCACTATTTCAACGCCGAGGCCGGCAACCAGCTGTTCGTCGTGAGCTGGACCGGCGAGGAGTTTGAGTTCTACGAGGGCCGGAGCCTGGACCGGGGCGAGGTCGAGGGCGCCTTCGGCCTGCCGGAGCCGTCCCTCATGTCCCGGATCTTCTCGGGAGGGAGCGGCGGGCTCGACAGCTGGTTTGAATCCGACAGCCGGCTCCTGGGAGCCGTCCTGGTCGCCTGCGGCGTCTTTGTCCTCTTCTGGCTCCACGGCGCCTCGTCGGCGCCGACCGCGGAGCCGCCGCCGCCCATCCCGGCGCCCGCCCTCCACCTGCCGGCCCGGGCGCAGGGCGAGCTCGCGGGGCGCCACTACGTCATCTCCGGCCACCAGCTCAACGACATCTCCGAGATGAGCGGCACGTTTGGGAGGCACGAGTACGCGCTCGCCGACGCGCAGGGCGGGCACGCCCTCCTCATCCAGGGATTGTCCATGGGCGCCCGCCAATGGTACCTGTTCCTGCCCTCGCCCGAGCCCGTCCGCATCTGGCCCAGCCTCGCCGCGACGATCAAGCAGGGGGCAGCCTTCAGGGCGGGGGACATCCAGGGCAACGTCCGGACGCTGTTCCTGTGCCGCACGGTCGCGTCGGACGGCGACGCGGCGCCGGCCGTGAGGACGGGCTCGGTGCGCTACGGATTCACGGCCCAAGCCGGTGACAAGTGGATCCTCGCGCGCTGGGATGACAACGAAGTCGAGGTCCGGGTGGGGCGCATCGTGTCCGACCGGGAGGTCCAGCAGGCATTCGGCGCCGGGATCTCGGATTGACGGGGCCGCCTCCGGCGCCCTCGCCTGCGCCCCCTTGAAGGCGCGGCCTGCCGGGCCGATGGAACCCGCTCAGGGCCTCACGGTGTGCGGTAGAGAATCCCCTCCTTCATCACGAGGCGGACCGCGAAGAGCCTGCTGATGTCGCTCGCCGGGTTGCCGTCCACGGCGACCAGGTCGGCCAGAAGGCCCGGCGCGACCCGGCCGAGCCTGTCCTGCAGGTGGAGGATGCGGGCGTCGACCGACGTCGCCGCCCGGAGGGCGTCGAGCGGCGCCATGCCGTCCTGGACCATCGCGCCGGCCTCGAGCGCGTTGTTGCCGTGCGCAAAGACGCCCACGTCGCTGCCGCTGCCGATCGTCACGCCCGAAGCGAGCGCCGCCCTGAAGGCCTCCCTTGCGCCCGGGATCCCTCCCGTCGCGGCGAGCGTCGGGATGAGCGCGACGCCGTGCTCCTTCATCAGCTGGAAGATCTCGGGCGTCCCGTTCGTGCCGTGCTCGATGGTCTCAACGCCCGCCAGCACGGCCCTGCGCATGCCCTCGGCCGTCATGGCATGCGCCGCCACGGGCCTTCCGCTGCTTCGCGCGGTCTCGACGACGGCCTTGAGCTCCTCGATCGAGAACGTCGGCTCCATTTCGCCGTTCGGCCCCCAGCGGTAGTCCGCATAAACCTTGATCCAGTCAGCGCCATGTCCGATCTGGTCGCGCGTCTCCCGGATGAGGTCGGGCACGCCGCTCGCCTCGGCCCCGCCCTGGGGAACCCTCCACTCGGAGGAGAACCCCTTGGGGCCGTAGGCGCCCGTGGCGACGATGGCCTTCGTCGCCACCAGCATGCGGGGGCCCGGGATGATCCCTCGCTGGACGGCCTCCCTCAGGCCGACGTCGGACCAGCCCGCACCCTCGGTGCCGAGGTCGCGGATCGTCGTGAACCCCGCCATCAGCGTCGCGCGCAGGTGGTTCGTCGCCCTCGCCACCCGCAGCGCGTCGGACTCGCGCGACACCTGGTCGTTCCACGAGGCCTCGGCGTACGGGTGCAGCAGGATGTGGGAATGGGCCTCGATCAGGCCCGGCAGCACGGTCATGTCGGGCAGCGCGATGACCTTGGCGTAGGCCGGGGCCCTGATCTCGGCCGCGGGACCCGCGGATTCGATCCTGTCGCCGGACACCAGAACGGCCCAGCCCTCGTGCACCGACTCGCCGTCAAACACCCGCGCCGGCACCAGCAGGGTGCGGGTGGCCGGGGATGCGGCCTCGGCCCGGAGGGTTGCGGCCAGGAGGAGGGCAAGGAGGAGGCGCATGGCCCATCCTCTGGCAACTCCGCGGCCCCCCGCAAGAGCCGACCTGCCGGCCCGCGGCGGGAAGTCCGGGCTCAGGCGCCGCCCGGCGGGTGCGTCTCGAGCGCCGCCGAGAGCTCCGCGAGCGTGAACGGCTTGGGAAGGATCCCGTCCACCCGCAGCTGTCCGAGCGTCTCGGCCTCCGCGCCGGAGAGGTTGCCGCTGATGATGATGATCCTCCCCGGGAACGGGGCCGCCCTGACCCTGCGCACAAACTCGGTCCCGTTCATCTTCGGCATGTTCAGGTCCACCATCAGGACCCAGAAACCCTCCCGGTCGTCCGCGAACGCCCTGAGGGCGGTCTCCCCGTCCCCGGCGATCGACGCCCGGCAGCCGAGGCGCTCCAGCATCGCGGCCGTCGTCCTCGCGACAAGGGGATCGTCCTCGATGACGAGCGCCCGGCGCCCGGCGGCGGAGGCGTCCAGCGCCGGCTTCGCGTCGGCGTGTGCGGCGCAGCCCGGGCCGCCCGCGTCCCTGCGCAGGACGACGACGAAGCGGGACCCTTTGCCGGGCTCCGACTCGGCCCTCACCGTGCCCCCGGCCTCGGTCACCAGGTGCCATACGGTCGACAGGCCGAGCCCCGTCCCCTTCCCGACGCTCTTGGTCGAGAAGAAGGGATCGAAGATCCGCTCGAAGGCCTCAGGGGCGATGCCGGCGCCGTTGTCATCGACCGTGATCCTGATCCAGCCCGCAGGGGGATTGCCGCGCGCGCCCGGGGCCGGGGCCGCCTGGTCCGCCGCCAGCTCCTCCCCCCTGACCACCAGGACCGGGCTCCAGCTGCCGTCGCCCGACAGGGACAGCTTGTCGACAAGGGCGTCCCTCGCGTTGATGATCAGGTTGAAGAGCACCTGGTGCAGGTCGGTCGGGTTCGCCTCGATGGGGGAAAGGCCTTCGGGCAGGTCGGCTCGCAGCTCGATCCGGCGGTCCGTCGTCGCTCGGATGAGCGCGAAGCAGTTGGTCACGACGTCGGAAAGGCGCACCGACGCGGTCTGCTCCGACGACTTCCGCCCGAAGGTGAGCAGGCGCCGGGTGAGATCGGCCGCGCGCAGGCTCGCCTGCTCGATGAGCCCCAGGTCGCTTGCGAGCTCTGGGTCGCCCCGGTGCTCGTCCCTGAGCATGTTGGCCGTCGCGAGGATCGGGGTGAGCAGGTTGTTGAATTCATGGGCGATCCCGCCCACCATCTCCCCCAGGGCGTGCACGCGGCGGGCCTGCGTCACCTCGAAGTCGATCATCCGCCGCTGGGTGACGTCGGCGATCAGCACGCACACCCTCTGGCGCCCGGCCGACGCCGGCCCTATCCCGATGACCGACGTCTCGAGAACGAGGCGCGTCCCCGACGGGCTGGTCTCCGAGGAGAACAGGTTTCCCGACGCCCTGTAGCCGTCGAGCAGGTCGGTCAGGATCCGCAGGTATTCGGGCTTCAACCCCAGCGCATCCAGGGCCCCGCCGGGCGCCTTCCCCGAGTCGAGGGCGAACAGCCGGCACGCCTCGCGGTTCATGGAGATCACCTGGGCTCCCCCGCCGGGCGGCAGGTCCATGACGACCGTCGCCATCGGGTGGTTCTCAAAGAGCGTCGACAGGAGCGCCCGCTGCTCGCCCAGCTCCTCCGCCTGGGCCGCGATGCGCTTCGAGAGGGCCCGCTGCCGGAGGAAGGCGAGGCTCGAGACCACGCACCCGAGCGCCAGCACCGCCGCGACGATCAGCAGGACCTGCTGCAGGGTGATCTTCGTCTTCTCGTAGCGGCCGAACCACTTCTGGTAGATCGCGTCGAACTCCCCGTTGGCGTGGAGCGTGACAAGGCCCTCGTTCACGCGGGCGAGCAGCATCGAGTCCCCCTTCCTGACGGCATAGCCGCAGCGGTACGTGTAGCCGGTGAGCTTCGCGTCCATCAACTTCAGGCCCTTCAGCCCGAACCGGTCGATGAGCGCCAGCGCCCTGAACTTCGTCATGATCGCGCCGGCGCACTGCGAGGACTGCACGAGGCGCAGGCTGTCCTCCCATTTGTCCGTGTACACGGGCACCGACCCCTGCAGGAAGTGGATGGCGATCCGCTCGCCGTGCGAGCTCCTCGGGCCCACCGCGATCGGCAGGCCATCGAGGTCCTGGAGGCGGTGGATCCTGGCGTCATCCTCGCGTACCACCACCCCTTCCTCGAGCTCCACGACGGGCACCGAGAAGTCGAAGTGCTTTTCGCGCGGCGCCGTCTCCGCGATGAAGGAGGCGGCGTCGATGTCCCCCCGCGAGAGCGCGTCGGACAGGTCGCTGTTGGGAACGGCCTTCAGGCGCACCTTGAGGTTCATCAGCCGGGCGATCGCATCGGTGAGATCGATCGAGAACCCCTCGAGCCCTCCCCCGTCGCCGACGTCGGAATAGGGATAATACTGCGCCGGCGCCCCGATGACCAACTCCTGCGTCAAGTCCCGCTCCCCGGTTTCCGGAGCCTGCGCAGCCACCGGGGCTGCGCCGGCGAGCAGCAGCGGCGCCAGCCATAGCAGAATCAGCCGCGACGCGGGCCGCGCGCAATCCGCTCGTGATTTTGCCGTGCACTCACGATGGGGAGCTACCGAAGCCACTCCCGCACTCTGGACCGCGCCGCCCCTCGCCACAAGTGTCGATTGGGACGCGCCCGGGTCCGTCCTTCGGACTGCGTAGTTCTACCCTTTGACAGGGCCTCCGGCGGACCGCACGCTGCCGCCACCACTTCAGCTATAGGGTGAGGCACCAAAGGGATCCACCCTGCGCGACAGACTTCTTGGGAGAACGAATACGCGCAGGGTGGCCTGCGGTGCCCACAAATCGCCCCTCCGGTTTTCGGGAGGGGTTCTCGATGGATCCAGCGATTCGCATTCCTGGGCCACGCGAAGCGATCGTCAACGATCGTCCGTCGAAGGGCCGTGGGTTCACGAACTTTTAGCAGCTTTATTGCGACCGAGCGGCCCGCGCACGCCCGCCCGCCCCGCGCGGGGGCGGGTTTCCCGCAGGGCGGGCACGGGCGCCGCCGACACCCGAATGGCAGAATTTCCATTTTCGTAACACGTTAGCCTCAGATCTGTTTCCGTCGGCGGGCACTATGGGCCCCCGTGAGTCCCACAAACCTGACCGAACACAAGAAACGCAGTCTCAAACTCGCAACGGCCCTCGCCGCCGTGTGCTTATCAATAAGCGGGCTTCATGCCCAGTCGGCCGCCCCGGCGGCCGAGCCGCCGGCGGCAAGCAGCGTCGTCCGCCTCACCGATTTCGAGGTCAACGAGGGCCAGGTCTCGGCGCAGACCCAGGCCGTCACCGAGGGCAACCTCTACGAGCTCGAGCCGCAGTCGGTGATCAGCGCCCAGACCATCGCCAACCAGATGCCCCCGACCTCCGACTACGCGACCATCGCGAACATCGCGCCCAGCGTCGTCAACATCGAGACGGAGGGTCCGGGCCTGAGCGAGTCGAAGATGCTCTCGATGCGCGGATTCCAGGACGGCCAGTACAATGTGACGTATGACGGCATCCCGTTCGGCGACGCCAACGGGGAGACCCACCACACGACCAGCTACTTTCCGGCCAAGGTCCTGGGCGGCGAGGTCATCGACCGCGGCCCGGGGACGGCGGCGGACATCGGTGAGAACACGTTCGGCGGCACGATCGGGCTCCTCTCCAAGGACCCGCGCGCGGACGAGGCGGTCGTGCTGACGCTGTCCGACGGCTCGTGGAACACGTTTCTCAGCAATCTCGAGGTGAACACCGGACAGATCTCAAAGCTCGACGGCGCCTCGATCGTGATGACGTACCAGTACATGAGCTCGGACGGGTACCGCACCTTCTCCTACCTGCAGCGCAACACCTACTACCTGAAGTACGTCCAGCCGATCGGCAAGAACACGGTGCTGACGGTCGTCGGCAACTACAACAACATCAAGTTCAACAACCCGGGCACGGTGACGCAGGCGCAGATCAACGCCTTTGGAAGGAATTACGGGCTCGATGACAATCCCTTCGACCCGAACAACAATTACTACCCGTACAACTACCAGCAGAAGCAGGCGGACTTTGAATACATCGGCCTGAAGACAAAGCTCGGCGACGACATCAGCCTCAACGACAAGGCCTACACGTACTACTACAACAACGACAGCCACGAGAGCTCCTCGGACCCGGTCCTCGGGGGCTCGGTGACGAAATTTCCCGGGACGGCCTACGCGGGTCCCGCCTACGTGAACGACTCGGACAACACGCTTCCGGACACGGGCGAGGGCCAGAGCCATGCGAGCGGCATCACGAACGACGACGACCCGGGCGGCCGGATCAAGGTCAACGCCTACCGCGCGTTCGGCAACTACCTCGCCCTCGTGCACGGCGAGGACACGTGGCTCGAGGAGCAGATCGGCGTGTGGACGGAGTACGTCAAGGCCGACCGCTACGCCTACCTCCTCGACTACAGCCCGGCCTACGCCGCGGCCAACCCCCAGGACAGCTACTTTTTCGGGTACATCGACACGGCCAATTCGAAGGGCTCCCCCTTCAACCCCGGATACCAGTGGCAGATGCACGTCTACAACAAGACATTCCAGCCCTACGGAGACGTCATTTGGAAGCCCGTGCCAA
>CAYNLL010000165.1:0-7141 GCA_964398015.1 uncultured Opitutaceae bacterium
CCTGGTCAACCTGGTGTCCGCGCACGCCTACCGCTTCAAGATGGGCTGGAGGAAGTGCGGGATTTGGATCGCGCACGCCGGGCTCATCCTGCTCCTCCTGGGCGAGCTCGTCTCGGGCCTCGTGCAGCAGGACTTCCAGATGCGCCTGGACGAGGGCGAGACCAAGAACTACTCCGAGAGCAGCCGCCGCAACGAGCTCGCGATCATCGACGAGACGGACCCGGGCGTCGACGACGTCGTCGCGATCCCGGAGTCCTACCTCGCGCACGGGACGGTGCTCCAGCACCCGAAGCTCCCGTTCCGCGTCGTGCCGAGGGAGTACCTGCCGAACTCGGCCGTGCAGATGCGCTCCCAGGTGCCGGGAGCGCCGCCGTCCTCCGCCAACCAGGGAATGGGGCCGATGGTCGTCGCGACGCCGCTCGAGGTCACGTACAAGGAGGACGAGCGCAACATCCCCACGGCCTTCGTCGAGCTCGCGGGTCCCGACGGCTCCCTCGGGACCTGGGTGGTGTCGCCCTTCCTCGGGATGCCGCAGCGGTTCGAGTTCGGCGGGCGCAAGTGGCGCATGGTCATGAGGCCCGAGCGCCACTACCAGCCCTTCTCGCTCACGCTGGAGAAGTTCAGCCACGACATCTACCCCGGGACGGACATCCCCAGGAATTTCTCGAGCAAGGTGAGGATCAACATGCCCGACGGGAGCTCGCCGCGCGAGGTGCTGATCTACATGAACAACCCGCTGCGCTACGCCGGTCTCACGTACTACCAGGCCAGCTTCGCCAACAACGACCGCACCTCTATCCTCCAGGTGGTGCGCAACCCGAGCTGGCTGGTGCCCTACATCGCGTGCGGCGCGATCACCCTCGGGCTCCTCGTCCAGTTTATGATCCACCTGGTCGCCTTCGCGGCGCGGAGGAGGGCGCCATGACCCGCTCGATGTCCGTGTTCGTGGTCCTGGCGGCGGCGCTCTGCGCCTTCTCGCCCCTCTTCCAGCGGTCCGGCGGCGAGCCGCAGGCCGTGGCCGCCTTCGGCAGGCTGCCGGTGCTGGCCGAGGGCCGGATCAAGCCGCTCGACTCCGTGGCCCGGAGCACGCTCCTCGTCATCCAGGGAAGGCAGAGGGTCGTCGCCCCGGACGGCGTCGAGCTCACGCCCGACGAGTGGCTCCTGGACGTGATGTTCAACCCCGCGAAGGCGGACACCTACCGGACCTTTGTCGTCGACAACACGGACCTGCTCCTGCTGATCGGGAAGAACGACCAGAACCTGGCGATCCACTACACGAGCTCCGCGCAGCAGCTGATGGCGATCCTGGACTTCCTTCCCACGCGCCAGCGGCGCATGTCCTTCGGCGAGATCGCGCCGTACCTGAAGGAGATCGAGGCGCAGGACAAGCTCGCCGAGGCCGTGGACGCCCAGGAGAGGACGCAGTTCCAGTCGGCGGTCGTCCAGCTCTACGGCAACCTCTCGCACTACGTCAGGCTCCGGCGCTCGATCCTCCCGGCCGAGGGCGCGGACCTCCTCGGGGACCTGCTCCATCTCCAGGAGACGCTCGCCGACGGCGTGGAGGCGGTCCGCGCGAAGGAGGCCGGCAGGCCCCACGACGAGGCCAAGGCCGAGGCGCTGATCGGGGAGGGGCAGACGTTCATCGCGATGTCCGAGAGCACGGATGTCCTGGCGATCCCGCCCGCGGACGGCGATCCCGACCCGAGCCACTGGCGCAACGCGGGCCAGGCGCTCCTCGAAACCTTCGGGCAGGGCTACGTGAACACCTCCGTCCTCGCCTTTGCGGGGATGGGCTACGCGTGGCGCGGGGGGGAGACGGCCAGCTTCGAGCACATCGTGCAGATGTACGGTTCGACCCTCGACAAGCGCTTTGAGCGGCAGGTCCGCAAGGCGCGCATCGAGACCCTGTTCAACGAGGCCGAGCCGTTCTACTCGTGCATGCTGATCTACCTCGCGGCGTTCTTCTTCGCCGCGCTCTCGTGGCTCCGCTGGCCCGAGACCGCGCGGCTCTCGGCGTGGGGCCTGGTCGCCCTCGGGTGGGCCCTGGCGACGGCGGGCATCGCCACGCGCATGTGGCTCGAGGGGAGGCCGCCCGTGACCAACCTCTATTCGTCGGCGCTTTTCATCGGATGGGGCTCCGTCGCCCTCTGCCTGGTCCTCGAGGCGACATTCAAGAACGCGATCGGGAGCGCGGCGGCGGGGGTCATCGGGTTCGCGACGCTCATGATCGCGCACCACCTGGCGCTCGCCGGGGACACGCTCGAGATGATGAGGGCGGTCCTCGACTCGAACTTCTGGCTGGGGACGCACGTGGTGGTGGTCACCACCGGCTACGCCTCGACGTTCCTCGCGGGGATGCTGGCGGTGCTCTACGTGCTGCGCGGCGTGTTCACGGGCACCCTGGACAAGGCCACGGCGGACGCGCTCGCCCGCATGGTCTACGGGATCGTCTGCTTCGCGACGCTCTTCAGCTTCGTCGGCACGACGCTCGGGGGCATCTGGGCCGACCAGTCGTGGGGCCGCTTCTGGGGCTGGGACCCGAAGGAGAACGGCGCCCTGATCATCGTCATCTGGAACGCCCTGATCCTCCACGCCCGGTGGGGCGGCATGGTGAAGCAGCGCGGGCTCATGTGCCTGGCGATCTTCGGTAACATCGTGACCAGCTGGAGCTGGTTCGGGACGAACATGCTCGGGATCGGGCTCCACAGCTACGGGTTCACGCAGGCCGCGTTCTGGTGGCTGAGCGCGTTCATCGCGAGCCAGCTCGCGCTGATCGCCCTGGCCAACCTACCCCTTTCCCGGTGGCGAAGCTTCAGGGCCTGATCCCTTCGAGCGCGACGCGTTCCAGTCGACCGTCGCGCTCTCCCCGCCCTGGAAGCCGGGAAGCACGAGCGTGCCGGTGATCGAGTCCCCGGAGACGACGCCCTGGTACTTGACGACGAACGGGCTTCCGTCGCGCTCGCGCACGACGCTGAACGCGATCGCGCCGTTGTTGAACGAGGCGTCGCTGATGGGTGCGTCGCCCATGCGGCTGTGGTAGCTCCCGGTGAGCTTCCCGCCGGCGAGGGCGAAGGTGGCGGAGACCTCAAACACCTGGTCCGTCCCCTTGGGGGCGACCCTCCACGCCCATGTGCCCGACGGGTCCGGGGCCGCGGCGGGCACGCGCGTGAGCGCCATCGTGGCCGGCGGCTGGTCCCCGAACGTGAAGGTCATGGCGATCGTGTCCCCCGAGACCTTGCACGTGTGGTTGATCGGCGTGCCGTCCAGGTCGACCTTGAACTCGAAGGTGTCGCCCTTGATCGTGCCCGAGGCGATCGGGACGGGCCCGTTCTCCGACACCACGTTGCCGGTCACGGCGTCGCCGACGACCTTGAAGGTGAACGTGAGCGTGGCCTGGGCGCCCCCGTCCGGGGCCGCGAACGTGCCCTTCCAGCTGCCGTCGATGGGATTGGCCGCGAGCGCAGAGAGCGGAAGGAGGTAGGCGGCGAGGACTGAGAGCAAGCGCGGGGTCTTCATGGGGGGAGGGAGGTCGCGGGGAGAGGGTGCGGGTCCATGCGGCGGGGGAGCCCGGCGGGACTGCCCCTGGGGTCCCGTGTCCCGAGGCGTGAGCCGCCGAATCCCGCGAAGGCTTCCACGGCGGGCGTCAGGCCTGGGGCTTCCTCTCGGACTGCGCCGGGTCCTGCTCCTCCCGGCTCTGAATCTCCTTGGCGTGCCGCAGCAGCGAGCCGTCCACCTCCATCTTCGAGAGGGCCTCAATCGAGGGGCTGCGGAAGGCCTCCTTGGCACGGAGCTTGTTGTAGATGCTGATCGCGAAAACCCACCCGGAATAGGTGTCGTCCTCGGCGCGGTCGTTCTTGATCTGGGAGCGTACGTCCCCGGCCACAAAGGCCGCCAGGAGGATGGACTGGCAGGCGAGCTCGCGCTCCTTGTCGAGGCCCCACTTCTCGCCGACCCAGGGAATCTCGTCCGGCCCCAGGTTGACCATGACGTCCTCGCTCACCTGGGCGTACGTGACGATGGTCTTCGCCGCGGCGGCCGCCTCCGGGCCCGTGACGCTCTTTTCCAGCACCGCGATCGCGGCGAGAGCATCGCTGCGGCTCGGGGCGGCGGCGAATCCAAGGCTCGCGCAGGCCGCAAAAAGGGCGGCGGTGAGGCCCATTCTCATGGTCGGCTTCCGTTCGTGTGCACGCGGCGCCACCATCGAACAAAAAGCTATCCCGCGCAACCAGAATGGATCACACTAGGGGTTCGTTCACCCCCAACGCAGCAGACCGAAAGATGCCCCAAGACCCCAACACCCAGCTTGAGCAGACCGTCCTCGAGATGATCGAGCACAGCCCGATCGGGGCCGTGCCGGGCACGCCCGCCTACCAGGACGCCCTCAAGCGCCTCTATGCGGCGCACCAGGTCTACGCCGACGCCGACCACAAGGACGGCTACGTCACGGCGAGGTCGCTCGCCCGGCTGGCGAGCTTCCACGCGGCGAACCTCGACGCCCTTGCGGCGGGGTCGGTCGGCCCCGAGGCGGTCGAGTCCAATGCGGCCATCTTCGGCCGCTATGTCGCTTCGCTTCCGGCGGCGCTCCGGCCGAGGGCGGAGGACTGCAGGGTGAGGGTCGTGGGCCGCCCGGTCCACCACCGGGCGAAGCATGTCGGCAACGAGAAGCTGCCCGTCCCCCACGACCTCATGCACACGATCTTCCTCGTGCCCGGAACCGGCCCCCACCCGGGCCTGCCCGGCAACTACCTGCACGGCTCCGTGGTCCAGGTCGGCGCCGAGGGCAGCCCGGGGTCGTGGGCGGTCCATCTGCACGACCGCGACGACGGGGGCGCGCTCTTCGAGGCCGCGGCGATGGCGGACGCCCTGGCCAAGCTGCAGGAGGTCCTCGAGTCCGCCCCGTTCAACATGAACGAGCTCGGCGCGCTCGACTTCAGGCTGACGTAGCACGCCGCCGCCGCGCGGCGGGGTGCTCCCTGCCGGGATTGCCAGGGCACACCGCACGCCGCCATAAGGGAGCGCACCATGAACAAGCCGCTGGGGCGCCTGCTCTTCCTCCTCGCCCTCTGGGGCCTCGGCGCCGCAGCCGCCGGGGCCGTCCATCTTCTCTTGCGCGTGCCGCCGTTGGCGGTCCCGCTCCTGATCGGCGGCCTGACCGCGGCCCTTGCGGTGGCCGCTGCCGGGAGGGGCTCGCTGGGCGAGGCCGTCGGGGCGATCGCAACGAGGACGGTCCTCAGGCTCCACCTGCTGCGCTTCATCGGGTTCTATTTCCTTTGGCTGCACGCCCAGGGGCGGCTGCCGCGGGAATTCGCCGAGCGGGCGGGATGGGGCGATGTCATCGCGGCCGCGGGCGCCCTGGCCCTGCTCCTCCTGCCGCCCGGCGCCGGCTTCCGACGGGCGCTTGCCGTGTGGAATGTGGTCGGCCTGGCCGACCTGGTTGTCGCGGTGGCGACCGCCGGCTGGCTGAACCTCACGCGGCCGGGCTCGGTGGACGAACTGGCGGGCCTGCCGCTGGCCCTGGTGCCGCTCTGGATCGTGCCGGTCCTGTTGACGAGCCACATCCTGCTGTTTTTCAGGCTCGGCGCCAAATCCGGGGCCGCGGGCTAGCCCGGCCCTTCAGCCCCTCGGGGGAAAGGGCGAAGGGGCGCCGCTCACGGCACGTGGTCGCGGTACGTGGACCATCCCTGGAGCAGGTTCAGGACGACGACGCTTCCCACCCGGTAGTCCGCCTCCAGGGCGGGGAGGTAGGCGACCCCGCTGGAGTCCGAGATGGTGTCGCCGAACAGGCTCCGGGCCGCGGTGACGCCCGTGGGCGGGACCGTGAAATTGCAGGCCGTCCTCAGGATGAGCAGGCGGCTGAAGTCGACCCGGCCCATCCGCGCCAGCCGCTGCAGCGCGAGGCAGACGCCCGCGTCCTCGCAGTCGGAAATCGCCAGCCTCCCGGCCCCGCGCGTGTAGATCCGGTCCCAGTCCTCCGCCCAGCGGGCCATCACCTCCCCGTGGAAGAAGCGGTCGGAGCCGATGCTGTCGCCCCTCAGGACGAACGGGGGCTGGCGGGCCACCGGATAGCCCTCAAACCGGCGGCCGAACGCGCGCAGGGCGTCGCTGTCGGGGATCACCACGTCCTTGGTCAGGCCGTAGGCCCACGCCACGAGGGACGGATTGAGCTTGAAGGCGACCGTTCCCACCCCGCCCGACGAGTCGTCGGAAACGCCGGCCGGGGGCACCGAGTCGACATTGGCGGAACCCTGCCCCGGCTTTGTCGCGCCGATGGCGACCAGGCCGGAAGACCAGTCGGCGGGGATCTCCCGGCTGTCGATTTCGAAGGCGGGGTTGCCGTCCACCACGCGCTCTACCCATACGGCGCTCGCAAGGGACATCACCTTAGGGAACCCGCCGCCGATCCCGCTGACCACGAAATAGGTGTGGGTCAGGTCGAACCGCGGGTCGTCCGCCAGGGCCATGATCTGCAGCGCGCACCGGGAGGTGGTGCCCGACACCATGGCGTAGAGTCCCTTCCCGTTGGTCAGCAGAGGATGGTCGACACCGGGCACGCTGATCTCCTGCGCGAGGTCCTGGCGCTCCGCCCAGTACTGGAGCTCGCCCGGGGTGTCCCCGCGGTCCTTGCCCGTCTCGTAGGTCGCGATGACCAGGACCGGGATGGGCACGGGGGCGCCCGCACCGCGGGCGCGCGGGACACAGGGAAGGAGGCAGGCCGCAAGGAGCGCCTGGAGGACACGGGTCGAACGGAGGAGGTGGGCCATGGCGGAAAACAACGGTCTAAGCTTAAAACGGGCCGCGTCCCCGGGGCCCTGCGCCGCGAGGGGAACAGCGCTCAGTCGGCCACCGGACCCGAGACCGCCTCGAGGGCGCCCATCACCTGCGGCGTCAGCTTCCCGAGGACGTCGAGGGCCCCGAGGTTCTCCTGCAGCTGCTCGACCTTGGAGGCGCCGAGGATGACCGTGCTGACGTTGGGATTCTTCAGGCACCAGGCGATGGCAAGGCAGGGCAGGCTGGTCCCGAGGCCCTTGGCCATCGCGGCCAGCTTGGGGATGGCGGCCAGCTTCCTCTCGACGCCGGGCTTCTTGAGGATGGCGTCGCGCAGCCACTCCATCCCCGGCGTGTCGAGGCGGGCGCCCTTCGG
>CAYNLL010000166.1:0-7095 GCA_964398015.1 uncultured Opitutaceae bacterium
ATCGCGCGCGAGGAGGTCGTGCCCTGGTCGAGGGCGAGGACGCACTGGGTCATGGGGCCGTGGGGGACGGCCGCATCGTCGCAGGGCGCCGCGGCGGGGGCAAGCGCCGCGGCCGCCCGCGGGCCGGCAAACGGTTGACGCCCGAGGCGATAAGAATATCTGAACTTGCTCGCGCGGGCACAGTCTCAAGCCATACCTAGGACGACATGACCACCAGGCACACCCTCACGACCTTCGCGGCCCTCTGCCTCGTCGCCGCGCTGGCCGGCTGCGAGAGCCGGGTGGCGACGGAGACGCCCCAGGACACGGCGAAGTTCACCCTGGAGAACACCGAGAGGTTCGTCGCGCTCGACCCGGCCGCCGGGGCCGTCGTCAGCTGCACGGGCCTCCAGGAGCGCACCCTTGCGGACGGGCGCCTCGAGGTGGTCGCCAACGTGAAGAACCGCGGGGGCCAGCCGGTCGAGGTCCGCATCCAGTGCGTGTTCATCGACGACGAGGGGGCGCCCGTCGGCATCGAGGGCCCGTGGCGGACGCTCGCCCTCGGCGGCGACGCGACCGAGGTCGTCCGCTTCACGGCGCCGAGCTCCGCCGCCAAGCGGTACACGATCCGGGTGCGCAATGCGCGCTGATCACTTTGTCGGCGTGGGCTCGCCGCTGAAGGAGACGGTCCTTGTCGCCTCCTCGATCGCCTTGAGCGCGGCGTCCATCGCGGCCTTGTTCTCCTTGTCGTCCTTGATGACCGGGGAGCCGCTCGAGAAGTCGATCGTCTTGCCGTCCTGGATCGGGACGGGCTCGGGCCTGGCCCGATGAGCCGCCCTGCCGTGCGCGACGTACAGCCAGAGCGCCGCCGCCGCCGCCGCGGCGGCGACCACGAGGGACGTGGCGAGGGGTCGTTTCAACCGGGGCATCCTTGGGCCCCGCGCCGCCGTCCGCAACACGTCTCGCCGTGAGGGACGTGCTGCGAGAGTCGAGGGCCACGCTGCTGCTGGCCCTCCCGATCACGATCGGGCAGCTCAGCCAGATGCTCATGGGCATCACGGACAGCGTCATGATCGGGCGCACCGGCACGGTCCCGCTCGCCGCCTCGGCGTTCGGCAACGGCATCTTCAACGTGTTCTTCATCATCGGGGTCGGCCTGCTTCTGCCGGTGGCCGTCTTCACCTCGAGGTCGCGCGGCGAGGGACGCCATGCCGAGGCCGGGGAGTTCCTGCGGCACGGGCTCCTCGTCGCGCTGGCGTCGGGCGCGGCCGAGTTCGCGCTGATCCTGCTGATTAGCAGGCGCCTCGAGCTGTTCCGCCAGCCGCCGGAGGTCCTCGCGGCGGTCAACCCGTTCTTCATCCTGATCGGGCTGTCGCTGTTCCCCGTGCTCGCCTACCTCGCCCTGCGCCAGTTCGCGGAGGCGCTGGGCCGGCCCTGGGTCCCGATGCTGGTGATGCTCTGCGGCGTCGGCCTGAACGCGTTCCTCAACTGGGTCTTCATCTACGGGCACCTGGGCGTGCCGCGGATGGGCCTCACCGGCGCGGGAATCTCCACGCTCACCTCGCGCACGCTGGCCTCCGTGGTGATCTTCGCCTGGCTGCGCAGCGACATGGCGATGCACGACGCGTGGCCCCGCCGGTGGCTCGCGCCCTTCTCGTGGGAGCGGCTCCGGCGGATGATGGGGATCGGCCTGCCGACCTCCGGCAGCCTCCTCTTCGAGGGCGGGGCCTTCGCCGCGGCGACGGTGATGATGGGCTGGCTCGGGGCCGTGCCGCTGGCCGCCCACCAGATCGCGATCTCGTGCGCGGCGTTCACGTTCATGTTTCCGCTGGGCCTGTCGATGGCGCTTGGGATACGCCTGAGCTCGGCCATGGGCGCGGGGGAGCGCGCGAGGCTAAGGCCGATCTGGCTCGGGGGCGTCTGCATGGGCCTCGTCGTCTCGGTCTCCGTGACCGCCCTCTTCCTCGCGTTCGGGCACGCCATCGCCTCCTGCTTCATCGGCGACCCCGAGGTCGTGCGGATCGCGGTCCTGCTGATCGTCGTGGCGGCCGTCTTCCAGATCTTCGACGGCGGCCAGGTGATCAACTCCGCGTCGCTGCGTGGCCTCTCCGACGCCAAGGTGCCGGCGGCCATCACATTCGTGGCCTACTGGCTGATCGCGCTCCCGCTCGGCTACGCCCTCGGGATCCGCGGCTCGCTGGGGCCCGCGGGGATCTGGATCGGGCTGGCCGCCGGCCTGGCCGTCGCCGCCGTGATGCTCGGCCTCAGGTTCTACCGGCTGACGCGGGCCGGCGCCGCGCACGGCGCCTGACGGCGGGCGCTCAGTGGCCCTCGAGCGCCTCCGCGAGGGCGCCGATGATCTCGTCCACGGGCTCGGTCCCCACGCAGAGCCGGAGGAGGTCGGGCTCGAGCCCGTTGGCGCGGAGCTCGGCCCGTCCGGCCTCGCTGGTCACCAGGTCGTAGTGGGCCAGGTACATGAAGGGGCAGATCAGGGTGGTGCGCATGCCGAAGCTCGGGCCCTTGGGGAGGCGAAGGCGGTCATAGAACGCCTCCAGCCCGCCGCGCACGGTGAACGAGATGATGCCGCCGGTCGCCCCCGGCGACCGCGCGACCCGCAGGTAGGCGCCGCGCGAGGCGGGCGCGAGCGCCCAGTGGACCCTGCTCACCGCGGGATGGGACTCCAGGAACGCCGCCACCCGCGGCGTGCCGGCCTCGATCCTCGCGAGGACCGCCCCCGTGTCGCCGATCTGCGCCGCGAGCCGGGCCAGGTCGCGGGGGTAGGGCGCCTCCGCCGCGGCCGCCGCCGCGGACCGCAGGGCGTCCGCGTCGGGCGCCGCGGCGTTGACCGCGACCAGGCCCGCGACGATGTCGCCCTCGCTGCCGGTGTACTTGGTGAGGCTTGTCGCGACCAGGTCCGCGTGCGCCAGGCAGTCGACGCTGAACGCCGACGAGAGGGAGGGGTCGAGGATGAGCCTGACACCGTGCTCGCGGCAGAGCCCGGCGAGCGCCGCCACGTCCGGCGTCTGCACCAGCGGGTTCGAGGGGATCTCCGCAACGACCCCCGCGATGCCCGGCCCGCGTTCCCCGAGGAGGCGCCGCAGCGCGGCGGTGTCCGTGACATCGGGGAGGTGGAAGTAGTCGGCGGGCGACGCCGTGAATTTCCTCAGGATGGCGATCGTGTCGAGGTAGAGCCAGCCGAGCTGGACCCAGCCGGTGCGCCCGCGGGCCGCCTGGACGTCGCCGACGGCCCGGAACGCAGCGTACACCGCGTTCATCCCGCAGCTCGCGAGGATCAGGTCGGCGTCCCCCGCGCCGGGGAACAGGGGCCTCATGACCCTGCGGACCTCCGCCGCCGCGTTCCCCTCGAAGGACGCCTCGACCCCGGGGACGGGCCCCAGCCCGAGGGCCGCGAGCCGGTCCTCGGCCTCGCGCGAGGAGATGAAGCCGCCGATGTTCTGGAGGTACTGCTTCGCCCGGAGGGCCGTCTCGGCGGACGCGGGGTGGGAGACCCCGTGCACGCCGTCGCCGTCAAACGGCGAGGCGCCGGCCGCTCCGGCCCTGCGCAGGTGGGCGAGCAGCCCGGCGGCCATCCGCGAGGAGGAGGCGAGCCAGAGGGTGCGCCCCGAGAGCCCGTGGCGCTCGGCGAGCGCCGCGTTCAGGCGCTGCGCGAAGGGGTGGACCACGAACCTCGGGTAGCCGGTCGCCAGGCTGGCCGTCACCGCCGGGTCCTTCTCCTCGTAGCCCCGGACGGCGGCCATCGTGGGAAGGCTGCAGGAGACCGCGTGCGGGGTGTCGGGTATGGGCGAGCCCAGGGGGATATGCGTGAAGGCCTGCATCCGTGGCGCGATTCTCGGCGGCGGCGCGACGATGGCAACCGGAAGCTGGGGCCTTCCGTGTCATGCGTGAATCCCCGGAATCCTCTTTTTTTCCGCGCGGCGCTGCGCTATTGCTGGGAGGGGCGGCGGCGCAGGCGCGCCCGCCACGTCCCAGCCTCAACCCCCTCCCATCATGATCCACGCCATCGCCGGCCTGAGCCCGGCCGCCATCCTGGTCGTCTCGATCCTGGGCTTCGGCCTGGGCGCGCTGTGGTACTCCCCCTTCATGTTCGCGAAGGCGTGGAAGGAGGAGATGAGGGCCGCCCCGGGGGCGGCGGGGGAGGGGGCCGGGCGGTTCCCGCTGATCATGGCCGGCGCCGTCCTCCTCACCGTCGTCTCGACGTTCACCCTCGGGGCCCTCCTCTCCGCCCACCACACCACCGGGGCGCTCAGGGGGGCCGGGCTCGGCCTCATGGTCGCCGTCGGCCTGGTCGCGGCCCGCGAGGGGACCAACGCGCTCTTCGAGGGCAGGACGCTGCGGCACTACCTGGTCACGGCGGGCCACGACGCGTTCGTCCTCGCCGTGCAGGGCGCCGTCCTCGCCGTCTGGCGCTGAGCCCGGTGAAGATCGTCTCCTGGAACGTCAACGGCGTGCGGGCCGCGCTCAGGAAGGGGCTGCTCGGCTACCTGGAGGAGAGCGACGCGGACGTCTACTGCCTGCAGGAGACGAAGGCGCACCCGGGCGACGTCCAGCACGTGAAGTGGCCGCGTGGATACGAAATGCTCTGGAACAGCGCCAAGAAGAAGGGCTACAGCGGGACGGCCGTGCTGACGCGGGTGAAGCCGCTCGCGGTGGCGGCCGGGATCGGCCGGGCGGCCCACGACGCCGAGGGCCGCGTGCTGGCCGTGGAGTTCGCGGACTTCTGGCTCGTCGACGTCTACCAGCCCAACTCCCAGCGCGGGCTCGCCCGGCTCGACTACCGGGTGGGCAAGTGGGACCCCGCGTTCAGGGCGTACCTGAAGAGGCTCCAGTCGAAGGGCAAGCCGGCCGTGTTCTGCGGCGACCTCAACGTGGCCCACGCGGAGATCGACCTGGCCAACCCCAAGAGCAACCGGCGCAACGCGGGCTTCACCGACGAGGAGCGCGGGAGCTTCTCGCATCTGCTCGACTCCGGCTTCGTGGACACGTTCCGCGAGTTTGAGAAGGGCCCCGGGCACTACTCGTGGTGGAGCCAGATGGGCGACTGCAGGGCCCGCAACGTCGGGTGGAGGGTGGACTACTTCGTGGCGGCGCAGCGGCTTCGCCCGGCCCTCAGGCGCGCCTGGATCAGCCCCGAGGTCATGGGGAGCGACCACTGCCCGGTCGGGCTCGAGCTGGGATGAGCGCCGGCGTTTATCGGTTCGCCACGCCGGGGGCCGCGCGCATCATCGCCCGCGTGAACTGGGCCCAAAGGACCGTCCCCGCGCCGGGCAAGACCCCGGGCGCACGCCGGCCATGAGCGAGCTGAAGGCGCTCATGCTCGCGAGCCCGCGGCGGACGCTCGCGGTCGCGGAGAGCCTCACGTGCGGCCGGCTGCAGGCCGCGATCGGCTCCATCTCGGGCGCCTCGGAGTTCTTCCTCGGCGGCATGACGGCCTACGCCCTCGACCAGAAGGTGCGCCACCTCGGCGTCGACGCCGCGGAGGCCGCCTCCACCAACGGCGTCTCGGAGCGCGTGGCCGAGCAGATGGCGCGCGGGGCCTGCGTGCTGTTCGGGAGCGACCTGGGCGCCGCGACCACCGGCTACGCGGAGCCGTCCGCCGGGTGGCGGGTCACCGAGCCCTTCGCGTGGTGGGGCCTCGCGCAGCGCCGGCCGGGCGGGGACTTTGCCGTCGCCAGCGGAAGGGTGGACTGCCCCGGCCTCGCCCGTGTCGAGGTCCAGGAGCGCGTGGCGGCGGCGGCGCTCGACGCGCTCGTGCGCTGGCTCAGGGAGTCTGCTGCTGCACGAAGGAGATGAGGGGCTGCACCTCGGGGGGCGGCGTCACCCAGTTGCTGTAGAGCAGCTCGGGCATCGTGTAGGTGGTGTTGTAGAGGGTGAAGTTCGCGAGGTCGTTGCGCTGGACGTGCCCGGCCTTGACCGTGGCGCCGGCATCGAGCCCCATCGACTTCGAGTACACGAGCACCGGGGCGATGAAGATCTTGGCGGCGTCGCGCTCGTATTCGGCGGCGCTCGGTCCGGCCACGGCCGCCGCGTCCACGCCGATGTTGAGCCGGTTCGTGAACAGAAGCCGGGGGGTGGCGTCATCGGTGATGATGAAGACGGTCTCGACCGTCTTGGCGCCGATCTGGAGCCCCAGGCTCGCCTCGCTGGCGTCGATCAGGACGGGAAGGCTCCAGCGGCCGTCGGGCTTCCTCACCATGATCACGCCGTAGCCGCCCTTCACCCCGAAGATGAACCCCGCCTTGAACTGGCTTAGGATGATGAGGCCGCGGGCCTTCTGCCACACGGACGGGGGGATGGCGGTCTGCGGGTTCGCCTGGAACTCCCGGATTATCGCCTCGCAGGTCTCGACGCGCGTCACGAGCTCCGGCCGCGCGGTGTGGGCGTCGTCGGCCCGCACGGATGCGGCGCCGAACAGGGCGATCAGGGAAAACGTGAGCAGTTTCTTCATGGCGGTAGTCGGATGAATTGAAAGTGCCGGGTACTAGTGCCGGCCAAAGAGTTAAAACAGGGTGCAGGGGAATTGGAAAGCGCGGATTGGAAGCGGTTCCCCCCTTCTCGGGGCCGCCTTTTGGGGCCCTTCAGTCGAGGCCGCGCTCGGTGAGCTGGTCCTCGTCCCAGCCGAGGTAATGGCCGAGCTCGTGGAGGTAGGTCAGGCGCGCCTCCTCGCGGTAGGTCTCCACGTCCCCCTCCGCGTAATCCCAGAGGTTGGCGGTGTAGAGGTAGATCCGGGTGGGCATGGGGTCGGCGCCCGCGGGCTCCTCCCCGAGCGCCGCGCCGGTGAAGAGGCCGAGGAGGTCCGGCTCGAGCCCCTCGCCGAGGGCGTCGGCCCCGGGCGTCGGCTCGAAATGCACGGGCACCGCGCGCGCGGCCTTGCGGACGTCGGGCGGCAGCGCCCGCTGGGCCGCCGCGACGGCCTCCGAGGCGATCTGGACCAGGCGCGACGCCTTCATCGGGATTCGGTCGAGAGGTCGAACCTCTCGAACCTCTCGCCGAGGCACCAGAGCGCCACCGCCGCCTCGCTGCCCAGGAGCACCAGCGCGGCGACCAGGGCCAGGACGAGGGCCGGGACCGCCCCGAGCTGCCAGTCCGACGAGAAGA
>CAYNLL010000167.1:0-7084 GCA_964398015.1 uncultured Opitutaceae bacterium
TGGAGCGGCTCGATGTTCGAGTTCCTGATGCCCCTGCTGGTGATGCCCGGCTACGAGCACACGCTGCTTGACTCCACCTGCAGGGCGGCCGTGCGGCAGCAGATCGACTATGGAAACCTCCAGGGAGTGCCCTGGGGAATCTCCGAGTCGGGCTACAACCGGACGGACGTCGACCAGAACTACCAGTACCGCGCCTTTGGCGTGCCCGGGCTGGGGTTGAAGCGGGGATTGGCCGAGGACACGGTGATCGCGCCCTACGCCACGGCTATCGCGCTCATGGTGGCTCCGGTGGAGGCCTGCGAGAACCTGCAGCGGCTGGCGGGCGAGGGGCGCGAGGGCGCCTACGGCTTCTACGAGGCCGTGGACTACACGCCGTCTCGCCTGCCGCCGGACGAGACGAGCGCCACCATACGCTCCTTCATGGCGCACCACCAGGGGATGAGCCTCCTGGCATTCGACAACCTATTGCGCGACAGCCCCATGCAGCGGCGCTTCATGGCCTGCCCGCTGCTGAAGGCGGCCGACCTGCTGCTGCAGGAGCGGGTCCCGAAGGCCGCCGTGAGCGTCCTTGAGGAGGACCTGGCCTTTGAGACGGCGCGGACGCTTTCCGGCGAGGCCGAGAGCGTGACGCGGACCTTCACCAATCCGAGCCCGCCGGCGCCGGAGGTCCAGCTCCTCTCGAACGGCCGGTACCATGTCGTCGTCACCAGCGCGGGCGGCGGCTACAGCCGCTGGCGCGACCTTGCCGTGACCCGGTGGCGCGAGGATCCCACGCTCGATCCCTGGGGAACCTTCGTGTACCTGCGGGACCTCGCGACAAGCGAGTTCTGGTCCGCCGCGCACCAGCCCACTCTCCGTGCTGCGAAGGACTGCGAGGCCTTCTTCACCCAGGCGCGCGCCGAGTTCCGGCACTCGCACGCCGGCATCGAGGTCCACTCCGAGATCTGCGTGTCGCCGGAGGACGACGTCGAGCTTCGTCGCCTCACCCTCAACAACCGCTCCCAGGAGGAGCGTGTCATCGAGTTGACCAGCTACGCGGAGGTCGTGCTGGCGCCGCAGGCCTCGGACGAGGCGCATCCTGCCTTCAGCAACCTCTTCGTCCAGACCGAGTTTGCACGGGAATCCTCCGCGATCCTCTGCACGCGGCGCGCCCGCTATCCCGAGGAGAAGCCCCCGTGGATGCTGCACCTCATGGCCGTCCAGGGGGGCGGCCCGGGCGAGGTCTCCTGCGAGACCGACCGGCTCAGGTTCATCGGACGCGGCGGGACGCTGGCCAGCCCGGAGGCCATGGCGGGCAGCGCGCCGCTGTCGAACTGCGTCGGGTTCGTCCTCGACCCGATCGTCTCGCTCCGGAGGGTCCTGACCCTCCCGCCCCACGGGACGGCCGTGGTCGACCTGGTGACCGGAATGGGCGAGAGCCGGGCGGTCGCGCTCGCGCAGATGGAGAAGTACCAGGCCGCCCGCATGACCGACCGGGCGTTCGACCTGGCATGGACGCACAGCCAGGTCACGCTGCGCCAGCTCAACGCGACGGAGGCGGAGGCGCAGCTCTTCGGCCGGCTGGCCGGCGCGCTCATCTACGCCGACGCCGCCCGCCGGGCCGCCCCCGGCGTCCTGGGAAAGAACCGCCGGGGCCAAAGCGGGCTGTGGAGCTACGGAATCTCGGGCGACTCGCCCCTGGTCCTGCTCCGGATAAGCGGCGCGGAGAGGATCGAGATCGTGCGCCAGCTCATCCAGGCGCACGCCTACTGGCGCATGAAGGGGCTGACGGTGGAGCTGCTCATCCTCGTCGACGACACCTCGCTCTACCACCAGTCGCTGCACGAGCAGATCACGGGCATGATCTCCTCGGGGATCGAGGCCCAGACCCTGGACCGGCCGGGCGGCATCTTCATCCGGCGCGCCGAGCAGGTTCCCCCCGACGACCTGGTGCTGCTGCAGGCCTCGGCGAGGATCGTGCTGGACGGAGAGCACGGGACCCTGGCGCAGCAGGTCGACCAGCGCAGGGTCATCGAGCCGGCTGGCGCGGCGTTCGTGCCCACGCGCCCTGCGCGGCCCGACCCGCCCGCCGAGGCGGCGCCCCGCGAGCTGATCTTCCCGAACGGCCTCGGCGGCTTCACGCGCGACGGGCACGAGTATGTGATCACCCTCCGCGCCGGGCAGACGACGCCCGCCCCCTGGGTCAACGTGCTCGCAAACCCCACCTTCGGCACGGTCGTCTCGGAGGGCGGAAGCGCCTACACCTGGGCTGAGAATTCGCACGAATTCCGGCTCACCCCGTGGAGCAACGACCCCGTCCGCGACACGACGGGCGAGGCCCTGTACATCCGCGACGAGCAGACGGGGCAGTTCTGGTCCCCGGCGCCCTATCCCGCCCGCGGCGCGTCGCCCTATGTCATCCGCCACGGATTTGGATACTCCGTGTTCGAGCACACCGAGAACGGCATCGCCTCCGAGCTGTGGGTCTATGTCGCCATGGATGCGCCGGTGAAGTTCTCGGTGCTCAAGCTGCGCAACGTCTCCGGGCGGCCGCGGCGCGTCTCGGTGACCGGGTACTGGGAATGGGTGCTCGGCGACCTGCGCCCCAAGTGCCTGCTGCATGTGCAGACCGAGGTGGACGCGAGGACCGGCGCCCTGTTGGCGCGCAACCCCTACAACACCGCATTCTCCGACCGGATCGCGTTCGTCGACGTCAGCGACGGGTCGCGAACGGTCACCGGGGACAGGAAGGAGTTCCTCGGGCGCAACGGGAGCCGCGCGAGGCCCGCCGCCCTCAGGCGGCTGCGCCTCTCGGGGCGGGTGGGAGCCGGGCTCGATCCCTGCGCGGCGCTGCAGGTCGCCGTCGACCTGCCTGACGCGCAGGAGCGGGAGGTGAGCTTCCGGCTCGGGGTCGGCCGCACGCCCGCCGAGGTGCAGGGCCTCGTCCAGCGCTTTCGCCGGGCCGACGCCAGCCGCGAGGCGCTCAATGGCGTCTGGTCCTATTGGAACCGGACGCTCGGCGCCGTCAACGTGGACACGCCCGACCCCGCCGTGAACGTGATGGCGAACGGCTGGCTGCTCTACCAGACGCTGAGCGCACGCGTCTGGGGCCGGACCGGATTCTACCAGTCCAGCGGGGCCTACGGGTTCCGCGACCAGCTCCAGGACGTGATGGCACTGGTCAGCGCGGAGCCGGCGCTCACCCGCGAGCACCTCCTCAGGGCCGCGGCCCAGCAGTTCAGCGAGGGAGACGTGCTCCACTGGTGGCACCCGCCTTCGGGCAGGGGAGTGCGCACGCACTCCTCCGACGACTTCCTGTGGCTGCCCTACGCCGTGTGCCGGTACGTCGCGTGCGTCGCGGACTCCGGCGTCCTCGACGAGAGGGTCCCCTTCATCGAGGGGCGCCCCGTGAAGCCGGACGAGGAGGCCTACTACGACCTGCCGAACCGGTCCGAGGCGACCGCGACGCTCTACGAGCATGCCGTGCGCGCGATCGAGCACGGCCTGGCGTTCGGCGTGCACGGCCTGCCGCTCATGGGCTGCGGCGACTGGAATGACGGCATGAACCGGGTCGGAAGCCAGGGGCGCGGGGAAAGCGTGTGGCTGGCCTTCTTCCTCTACGACGTGCTCACCCAGTTCTCAAAGCTGGCGCGCGAGCACAACGACCCCGCGTTTGCCGAGCGCTGCGTCGCACAGGCGGCGCTGCTCCAGCGCAACATCGAGCGGCATGCGTGGGACGGGGAGTGGTACCGCCGCGCCTATTTCGACAGCGGCGAGCCGCTCGGGTCTAAGTCCAACCCGGAGTGCCAGATCGATGCGCTGCCCCAGAGCTGGTCGGTGATCAGCGGCGCCGGCGAGCCGTCGCGCGCTCTCGAGGCGATGCAGTCGGCCGACCGGCGCCTGGTCAGCCGCGACGCCGGGCTCATCCGCCTCTTCGATCCGCCCTTTGACACGTCCCAGATGAATCCCGGCTACATCAAGGGTTACGCCCCCGGCGTGCGCGAGAACGGCGGCCAGTACACCCACGGCGCGGTCTGGACGGCCATGGCCTTTGCGATGCTGGGCGAGGGCGAGCGGGCGTGGGAGCTCTTCGGGATGCTCAACCCCGTCAACCACAGCTCGACCCCGCAGCAGGCGGCGACCTACAGGGTTGAGCCGTATGTCGTCGCCGCCGACGTCTATTCGGTGGCGCCGCACCAGGGCCGGGGCGGATGGACCTGGTACACCGGCTCGGCGGGCTGGATGTACCGGCTGCTCGTCGAGACGCTCCTCGGGGTGAACCTGGAGGGCGACCGCCTGCGCCTCGACCCCCGCATGCCCGCGGCGTGGACGAGCTTCAAGGTGCACTACCGTTTTCGCCAGACCGTCTATCACATCACCTTCGGGTGGCTCGCCGCGGACGCAGCCGAGGCGGCCGGGCTCCGGGTGGACGGGCAGGACGTCGCGGGAGACACCGTCTCCCTGCAGGACGACCGTCGCGAGCACGCGGTCGAGATGACGCTTCGCCGCCCCGCCGCCGAGCCCGCGCCAGCGGAGCTATTTCTTGTCCACGCGGACGTTGAACCGCTCCATGACTAGCAGGATGCCGGCGGCCAGGGCGAGCAGCCCGGTGACCCAGATCGGAATCGAGAGCCCGAAGAGGAGGTTGAGGCCAAAGACGATGAGAAAGAGGGCGAGGATGATTTTTGCCATGACGGGGGGGATTGAGGGCTCTGTTCGGGTGGGTCGGGTGAGGGATCGAGTCGGACGAGAGACAGGGCGGCACCGGCCGCCTGCATGAAGCGAGGCCGCTGCTGCTCTCCCGCGATGCTAGCGCGCCCGGCTGCGGGGCGCTATGGGGTGTTGGCCTGCCGTGCGCACTTCAGAATGGCGGTTCACCCGCGGCGACTGGTAGTCTCCGAGGTGCCTGCCATGAAGATCTTCTACAAGACGCGCGCAACGGCCACCGGGGGCCGCTCGGGCCATGCCCAGACGGACGACGGCGCGCTGTCCGTGGACCTTTCCAAGCCGGGCCCGGGCAAGGCCGGCACGAATCCCGAGCAGCTTTTCGCGGCCGGCTATGCCGCCTGCTTTGGCAGCGCGCTGGAGGCGGCGGCGCAGCGCCTCAACGTGAACGCGGCCGGGGCGAGGACCGCGGTGGAGGTGGGGATCGGGCAGAACGCGGCGGGGGCCTATGCGCTGGACATCGACATCTTTGTCGAGGTGCAGGGCCTGGACGAGATCCGCGCGCGGGCGCTGATCGAGGCCGCCGACAAGCTCTGCCCGTACTCAAACGCCGTGCGCGGCAACGTGGACGTGCGCCTCCACGTCGCGTCCGCCTGACATGGAGGCTGGCCCGCACATCCCGGCCGGCGCGGGCCCCGCGTGCGGGTGACGACCATGGCGAGCCCGCTCCCAGGCAACCCGGCCGTGCAGGCGGCGGACACGGTGATGAGCCGCGTCTACAGCCACTTCTTCGTCCACGAGTCTTCCCCGGGGATGCGGATCCTGCTCATCGTCCTCATGGCGGCCGCCGCGCACATCCTGGTGAAGGCGATCCGCCACATCAGCGAATGGCTGCTGGTCAAGAGCCACACGCAGAAGGGCAAGCTCGGCACCATGACGCAGAAGCCGAAGTTCGTCACGGTGACCCGCCTCACCGTCAGCGGGGTCACCTTCATCATCTACTTCGTGGCCGTCGGCCTGATTCTTCAGGAGTTCGGCTTCAGCCTGACCGCGTACCTCGCCAGCGCCTCCGTGGTGGGCCTGGCGATCAGCTTCGGCTCGCAGGGCCTCGTCCAGGACATCGTGATCGGCCTCACGCTCATCTTCCTGGACGCGATGGACGTGAACGACATGGTCGAGATCACCGGGCCGACCAACAGCGTGATCGGCCGCGTGGAGGAGATCGGGATGCGCTTCACCAAGCTCGTCAATTTCTACAACCAGACGGTCTTCATTCCCAACCGCGGCATCGGGAACGTCAGCCGCTTTCCCCACGGGGGGGTCGACGCCTATGCGGACCCCCAGATCCCGGCCGGCGCGGACGGGCAGAAGGCCTCCGAGATCATCGAGAACATCGCCGTCGGGATGTGGAAGCAGTTCGACGCGATCATCCTCGGAGAGCCGGTCATCGGCGGGATCGAGACCGCGCAGGGCGGCAGCTGGTCCTTCGTGCGCGTGCACTTCAAGATCTGGCCGGGCCAGGGCGGCCTCATCGAGAGCACCTTCCGGCAGGAGGTGGTCAAGGCGATGCGGACGCTCGACCCGAGGTACGCCGACTGGCAGGTGCCGGTCACCTACCGGGCGGGAACGGTGTCCAGGAACCTCAAGACGCCGGCGTGAGCGCGGGGCGTCAGCCCCCGAAGCCGATCCTGGAGACCTTCTTCGACGCGATCCGGTTGCACTCCTCCAGGTCGGTGATCGTCAGGTCGGAGCGGATGAGGCTGTGCTCGTTCCTCGCCCCGTAGTGCCACTCGGTGATCGCCACGGCCCGGTTCAGGAGCGTGGCCAGCTCGCGGTCCCCGCTCTTCTCGACGGCCCACGGCGCGATCTGCCAGAGGACCGCGGAGCAGATCTCCGGATCAAACCCCCACATCGTCATGGCGCGGCCGCCGGCCCTCGCGAAGGTCACCCCGAGACGGTGCTGCTCAAGCTGGGCCTGGAGCTCGAGCTCGCGCTCGTCGATGGAGAGCCCGCCGGACGGGAAGATGCTGCTCAGCACCCAGATGCCGCAGAGGTGCATGATGGCGGCCGTGTAGGCGAAGGGGTTGCGGCCGCTGATCTCGTCGATCACGAACGCGGTGTGCAGCGAGCGCTCCCAGAAGTGGTCCGCCGTGCTCGTATAGAGGTGCGTCGGGTACTTCTTGAAGTCGGTCAGCATGACGGCCTGCACGATCCGCGACACCTCGGCCAGGCCGAGGTGCAGGATCGCCTCGCCGATGTCCCCGGTGGACTGCTCCCGCGAGTAGTACGGGCTGTTGCAGACCGCAACGACCCGCGCCGTCAGCGCGGGGTCCGCGCGGAACAGCTTCGCCACGTCGGACAGCTCGACGTTCGGCTGCCGAATGGCGGAGATGAGCTGCGAGAGGACCCGGGGCCCGCTCGGCAGCTTTCCAAGGTCGCA
>CAYNLL010000168.1:0-7031 GCA_964398015.1 uncultured Opitutaceae bacterium
CCGCGAGGAGGTCGGCGCCGAACCGCGACATGCGCGTCAGGTCCTGGAGCCGGGCGGCGACGTTTACCCCGTCCCCGACCACCGAGAAGTTCAGGCGCCGCGAGGAGCCGATGTTGCCGGCGATCACCTTCGCGGTGTTGATGCCGATGCCGAACGCCAGGTTCCGGTGCCCCTCGGCCGAAAGCTCGGCGTTGAGCCTGGCCAGGGCGGACTTCATCTCGAGGGCGGCGAGGAGGGCGCAGTCCGCGTGGTTCGCGAGCGCCACCGGGGCCCCGAAGAGCGCCATGATCGCGTCGCCCATGTACTTGTCCACGATGCCCCGGTAGATCTCGACGATCCCGCTCATGCGGTCGAAATAGCGGTTGAGCAGGGAGAGCACCTCCCGGGGGGTGATGGCCTCGCCCATCCGCGTGAAGTTCCTCAGGTCCACGAACAGGACGGTGACCTCGCGCTCCTCTCCCCCCAGCGAGGCGCCGTCGCGCATGAGCTGCGCGGCGACCTCGGGCGAGACGTTCTTGTCCAGGAGGTCTCGGACCCGGTCCCGCTCGGCCAGGCCTTCGCTCATCCGGTTGAACGCCGCCGCAAGCTGCCCGATCTCGTCAGCCCTGTCCAGGTTGAGGCGGTTGCCGTAGTCGCCGCGGGCGATGACCTCCGTGTGGACCGCCAGGGCGCGCAGCGGCCGGCTCAGGTTCAGCGCGAACCACGGGGCGATCGCCGCCGCGGCCCCCAGGGAGGCCAGCAGCAGGATGAGGAGGAACCGCTCGAGCAGCCTCGACGGCTCAAGCTCGGCCTCGAGCGAGCGCTGGAGGGCGATCGCGGCGCGGCCGGGGGTCACGAGGCGCAGCGGCTGCACCGCCGTGACGTAGGATACGCCGCCCATCTGCACGGTGCTGTCCCCCTCCTCGACGGCGGAGGGCGCCGAGCTGATGACGGCGGGCGGGAGCGTCGACTCGACCGGGGACATACTCCCGGACTCCCCGTAGTAGAGGGTGACCTCCAGGTCGGCGTCGGCCTTCAGCTCCGTCGCGAACGTGTGGTCGAGCGGGAGGGCGAGCCCGATCCAGGCGACGATCTCGGGCCTCGGCGCATAGACCGGCACGACCAGGAGGGCGTAGAGCCTGCCTCCGGGCCCGCTCGCGGGCAGGCGAGCATACCCGCGGGCCTGCGGCTCGTCCGCGTCGTCCGCCCGCCTCACCAGGTCCTTGAAGGGCCTGAGCGCCGCGTCCGCCAGGAGCCCGCCGGTGTCGCCGAGCCTCGAGCCGTCGGCGGCGAGCAGCGCCATGAACGGCACGCCGATCCTCACCCTGTAGCTCGCCAGCGCGGAGTTGATGGTCGCCGGATCCGTCTCGTCCTTGAGGAAGAGCTGGCGGATCGCGTAGTCGCCTGACACGAGCGAGGCCCTGACCGAGAGGTCGTCCAGCCTGGCGTTCACCCGGTGGGCGAAGAGCGCGGCCCCTTTGTCGAGGTTGGCGTGGATGCGCTCGATTGCATTCCTGCGGTTCGCCCTGAAGACCAGGGCGTAGTTGGCGACCTGGGCGACGGCGACAAGGCCCATGATCAGGAGCAGGAGCCTGCTTCCAAAGCGCCGGAACCGGGGAAGCCTGAAGTGCGGGGCGCCCAAGGTTGCGCCTCTACCTGTAGCTCTCGCCGCCGGCGTCCGGCGCGCGCCGGATGCGGTGGTCGGGCCTGAGGATCACCGAGATGACCTGTGTCGTGTCGCCGGAATCCGCTACGGCCACCTCTCGCGACACGGTGCCGGCGCGCGGGTGCCAGACCTCGAGGCGGTAGCTGCCCTTGCCGAGCCCGGAGACCTCCGCGGTCCCGTCCGCCCCGGTCTTCGCAAAGTAGGGCGTCGACAGCACCACGACGTAGGCGACCATCCAGTCGTGGATGTTGCAGCCGAGGGTCACGACGCCCTCGCGATCGAAGACGATCGTCTCCTTTGCGTCCCCGATGTAGAGCGGAATCTCGAAGCGCTTGGCCGGCGACACCGAGTAGACGTGGTGCTGGACGGTGTCCTCGTTCGGGAAGACGACCCTTGTGCCCACCACGACGGCGGTGACGTAAGGGATGAACTCCTGGCCCTTCTGGACGATCGCCACGGGCTGGTCCGGGGGGTGGACCTGGACCGGGGCTCCCACGGGGGACAGGTAGGCCACGGCGTCGCCCACGGGGTTCCCCGAGGCGTCGCGCGTGACCACCGTAACGGTGCCGGCGGCGTGCGCCGCCAGGGCGGCCGACGCCCAGAGCAGGAGTGTGGCGGTGCGTTTCATCGGGGGTTCTAGAAGTGGTGCGCGACGCCCGCGCTGACAACGTCGTTCACGTAGCGGTCGTACGCCTTGGTGCTGAAGCGGGTGAATTGGAGGACGAGCGACGTGTTCCGCCCGACCGCCGGCGACAGTCCGGCCCCGTAGGACCAGGTCTGGTACCTCGCCCTGTAGGCGATGAACGGCTCGCTGAACGTCTTCACGAGCTGCCAGGGCCCCGTGTAATAGTAGGCTCCCGAGTCGATCGGCACCCAGCCGTAGGGCGACTCCTGGGCGGCATACTCGGCCACGATGTCGCCGTCGCGCCAGCCCCCCGTCGCCTTGAGCCTCCACGTCGGGTCTAGGTCCCAGTTGAGGGCCGCGCCGAGGCTCGCGTAGTTTCCGCTGAAGACCTCGTGGTTCGCGTCGTAGGCGCAGGCCCTTGCGTCCACGACGAGCTGCAGGGCCTCGTCGAAGCGCTCGCTGTAGCGGGCGACGACCGCGCCGTCGACGTTGCTCCGCTGGGCGTCGCTGAAGACGGTTCCGTCCGCCTCGAAGCCGAGGGAAAGGGCGGGAGCGAAGGGACCGAGCCCGAGCTTGTGCCTCACCTCGACGCGCGGGCCGGCCGAGAAGCTGTCCAGGCCGCTGAACGTGGTGCACACGTCGGCCGTCGCCGCCAGCCCGGTGTTCAGAAGCGTCGAGAAGTCGACCGAACGGATCCAGTTCACATCGGCCGAGGTCTCGAGCGTGAAGGCGCCAAGGACGCCGTCGCCCGAGGTCGCGTTGGTCACATTGTCCTGCCAGATCCCGGCTGCGGTCAACGAGACATAGGGCCCGTCCGCGCGCAACCGCCAGGCCATGACCAAGGGAAGCGCCGCCAGCACACGAAGGATCGTTCCGGCGTATCGCATGGTGCAGGGCTTCACGTCCGGGCAATCCGAATGGAGGAAGCTTCGCCCAGAGACAAGCCTGAGCGTTCGCCGGCGCCCTCTTTGGCCCTCAGGGCATGACCCTGGCCTGCGCCGGCGCGCCCTCGCCCTTGGCATTGACGGCGGCCACGGAGAGGACCGCGCCGGGCGCCGGAGCGAAGCCGGCGACCGTCCTTACGAGGGCGCGCGCGGGCTCAGAGCGGACGATGTCGCGGCCCTCCAGCAGGATTCGCCTCCCCGAGGGCAGCTCCGTCACGGAATACGCCACGACGGGGCTCCCGCCGTTGACGGCCGGAGGGGTCAGCTGGATCCGCGCCCCGTTTCCGCCCAGCACAACCGACAGCGCGGTGGGAGCCTGGGGCGGCTTCAGCCGCCTCTTGTGCGCGGCGACGACGGGTGCCGAGGCCAGGGAGGGGACGCTTGAGCCCAGGCGGTTCGACGCGGAGACGGTGAAGGCGACGCTGGCGCGCGTGTCGAGGCCGCCGAACACGGCGTAGCCCTTGGCCCGGAACGCGTCCGCGGGCACGACAAGCGAAGCGCCCGAGGAGGAGGACACCGTGTAGGAGACGACCGTGGAGCCGCCGTCCCGGCAGGGAGGATCCCAGGTCACGTAGGCGAAACCCTCCTCGGGCTCCGCCGAGACGCCCGTGGGCGGCTCGGGCGCCGACGTCGGGCAGAGCGTCTCGTCGAGGAGGGCCCGGTAGGGTTCGGAGACCCCCGCTCCCTCGGGCTGCGGCCCGGGCGGGTCGCCCTCGGGGCCGATGAGGGGGGCGGCGATCCGGTTCATCGCGACGGACCCCGTGCTGGCGCCGCCCTCCATCAGGATCGGCGCTCCCGGGAAATGATCGATCTGGTTGTGCTCCACCACGATGTCCCGGGAATGGCCCAGGGAAAGCGCCGCGCCGTCGTGGCGTGCCGTCGCGACGTACGAGAAGCGGCTCTGGGAGACGCTCACCCGCGAGGCCCCGTCGATCCTCACGGCCGTCAAGGCGACATCACCGAAGACGCAGCCCTCGATCGTCCCGCCGTCGAAGGACGGCCCGAGGTCGAGCGCCGCGGTGGCCAGGTGGACGAACTCGTCCTCGAGGAACTGGACCGAGCCCGCGAACGTGAAGCGCACCGCGGCCGCCCCGGTGCCGCCGGCGGCGGGCCGGGTGGTGTACTCGAAGCGGATCCCCTTGAAGACGAGGCCGGTGAGCGGCCGGTCGCTGCTGCCCTGGCCGGAGATGAGGGCCTCGGCCACGGCCGCCTCAACGTCGGCCGACGCCAGGTCCTCCCCGGGGCGAGGCGTGTAGTAGATCCGGTGCAGGGGCCTGTCGAAATACCACTCGCCCGGGCGCCCCAGGAGCTCAAAGGCGTTCTCCACGAACGCGGGCGCCGGGCCCGTCCGCTCCGACCAGAGCGCTCCCGCTTCCGGCGGCAGGAGGACGACGTCGACGGGATTCCTCCACTGGGACTTCGGGTCGGCGGCCGGTGCGGCGGGGCCGACCGCGAGCGGCTGCACCAGCCTGGCGCGGGTCCGCCGAGCAGGCGCCCCGTTCACGAACAGGTCGTGGCTGTCGTCCAGGCCGTCCGGCGCCGGTGCCGACCACAGGCCGCGCGCGGCGTCCGCCCGCGACCACCCGCTCACCCGGAGGGCCCCGCTCACGACGGGGTGCTCCCCTGGGGCGGCGGTGTAGACGATCGAGAAGCCGTTCGTCCCCGAGTCCCCCGCTCCGAATTCGATCGGCCGGGCGAGGGTGTGGATACCGCTGATGAACACCGTGATGTCGTCGGTCATCGCGGCGTTCATCGTGCGCACGACGTCGCGCGCCCGCCCGATCGTCCGCAGGGGCTGCTCCTCGGTCCCCGGGTTGGCGTCGTCACCGGCGGGTGACACCCAAAGGGCCGCGCGCGACACGGCGGCTGAGGAGAGCGCGGCCGAGAGCGCGAGTGCGAGAAGCCCGGTTCGGTAGGGGGTCACGGCGCGCATTATGGCGGATTGGGCGGGACCGGGCAATCCCCGCGCGCGGCGCGCAGGGCCCATGAAACGCGGGGCGTTCGGGCCCTCGCTCCGGCGGGGAGGGGATTAGCCTCGCAATGGACAAGGTTCGGGGCCTAGGTGTGGGATGCCTTTTACAAAACTTAACCTGGCTCCCAACTTCCTTCGCGGGGTGCAGGCCATGGGTTACACGGAACCCACCCCGATCCAGTTGCGCGCCATACCGGCCGTGATGTCGGGAAGGGACCTGATCGCCTCCGCGCAGACAGGAACGGGAAAGACCGCGGCCTTCGCGCTTCCCGTCCTCTCCATGCTCGGCATCCACAAGAAGGAGGGCCCCCGGGTCCTCGTGCTCGAGCCGACGCGCGAACTCGCCGCGCAGGTCGAGACCGCATTCCGCGATTTCGCACGGTATTCGGACATCCGTGCGACCGTGGTGCACGGAGGCGTGGGGTATGGCCGCCAGCGCAGCGAGCTGCGCGCCGGAACGGACATCGTCGTGGCGACGCCGGGGCGCCTGATGGACTTCCTCCAGGAGGGCGAGATCAAGCTGGGCGGCCTCCAGATCCTCATCCTGGACGAGGTCGACCGCATGCTGGACATGGGCTTCATCCACGACGTGAAGCGGATCATCCAGAAATGCCCCCCGAAGCGCCAGACGCTGTTCTTCTCCGCCACGGTGCCGCCCGAGATCGCCGCGGTCGCATCCTTCGCCCTCAAGGACCCGACGCGCATCGAGGTGGGCGTGGCCCGCTCGGTCACGAGCCTCATCACGCATGCGCTCTACCCCGTTCACCAGGAGCAGAAATTCGAGCTCCTGCAGGCCCTGCTGGCCACGATCGACTTCAACAGCGTGCTCGTCTTTTCACGGACGAAGCACGGGGCCGACCGCATCGCGCGGCGCCTGCGCGAGGCGAACCACAGCGTGGCCGTGCTCCACGCCAACCGGTCCCAGAACCAACGCATCGAGGCGCTTGAGGGCTTTCGCAGCGGACGGTACGAAGTGATGGTGGCAACCGATATCGCGGCGCGCGGCATCGACGTGGCCGGCGTCTCGCACGTGGTCAACTACGACGTGCCCGAGAACCCCGAGGACTACGTCCACCGGATCGGGCGCACCGGCCGGGCGCAGGCCGTCGGCGATGCATTCACGCTGTCCTCGCCGGAGAACGAATCCGACGTGAGGGCGATCGAGCGCTTCATCGGCCGCGAGATCCCACGCCTCAAGCTCGAGGGCTTCGTCTACAAGGCCGCGTCCTCATTCCCGCCGCGCTCCGAGCCGCAGCGCCGCCGGGGCGGCGGAGGCGGCGGCCGGGGGGGCGGCGGAGGGGGAGGGGCGCAGCGTGCGCCGGCCTACCACCCGCGCGGGAAGCCCGGAGCCCACTGGGGGCGCCGCTGAGCGCCGCTCACCGCTGGCCGTAGTAGGCCTTCGGGCCGTGCTTCCTGCGAAAGTGCCGGCCGAGAAGGGCCGGCGCGAGCCCGGCCCCCTTCGGCCCCAGCTCCAGCGCGAGGAGCGCCAGCCGGGCGCAAAGCTCCACGGCGACCGCGTTCTCGACGGCCTTGATCGCGGTGGGTCCCCACGCGAACGGGCCGTGGTGCAGGACAAGCACCGCGGGAACCTCCTCCGCGCTGATCCTGGTGAACCGCTCCACGATCGCGAGGCCGGTCTCCGCCTCGTACGCGCCCTCGATCTGGCGCCGCGTCAGGGGGCGGGTCACGGGCACCGGCCCGTTGAAGAAGTCGGCGTGCGTCGTGCCCATGACGGGGATGGGCCTGCCGGCCTGGGCGAACGCCGTCGCGTGGACCGAATGCGTGTGCACGATTCCCCCCGCGTGGGTGAAGCCCCGGTAGAGCGCGAGATGGGTCTGCGTGTCC
>CAYNLL010000169.1:0-7019 GCA_964398015.1 uncultured Opitutaceae bacterium
CAGAGATCCTCCGGATGCTCTCGACCGCCTTTGACGCCATTGCCTCGGCCACCGCGGACGAGGGCGAGAAGAAGGAAGGCCAGCCGCAGGCGCCCTCCTGATCGTCAGGCCCTCCTAGTCGCCGAAGCTGATGCCCAGCGCCCGCCCCGTGCAGACGATGTCGCCGGCGGGCGGCACCGTGCTCAGCCGCCCGATGGCGTCCTGCAGGGGGATGCCGACCGTGTCCGGGGGAATATAGGCGACCATCACGCCGAACCTGTCCTCGGAGATCAGGCGTACGGCGCCCACGCCAAAGCGCGTGCAGAGCATGCGATCAAACGTGGTGGGCACTCCCCCGCGCTGGAGGTGGCCCAGGACGCAAACGCGGGTCTCCTTGCCGGTGCGCTTCTGGATTTCGTCCGCCACCATGATGGCCACCCCCCCGAGCCGCGTCTCCCGGAACGCGCCGCCGCCCGGCCCGATTCCCGCGGACGGAGCCTCCTGGGTAACGAAGGTTCCACCCAGCTGGCGTGCCCCCTCCGCCACGACGACCAGCGAGTGGTGTTTGCCGCTGCGCTCCCGATCGCGGATCTTCGTGCAGACATTCTCTATGTCGAAGGGGATTTCAGGAATGAGGATGGCGTCGGCCCCGCCGGCGATGCCGCTGTGGGCGGCGATCCAACCGGCGTAGCGGCCCATCATCTCGCACACCAGCACGCGCCCGTGGCTCGCCGCCGTGCACCTCAGCCGGTCCAGGGCGTCGGTGGCAAAAGAGACGGCCGTGTCGAAGCCGAAGGTCACGGTCGTGCCAGCGATGTCGTTGTCTATGGTCTTGGGGACGCCTACAACGGGGATGCCTCCGTTGTGAAGCTGCTGCGCGATCGAGAGGGAGCCGTCGCCGCCGACCACCACGAGGGCACGGAGGCCGAGCCGGTCGAAGTTGCCCTTGGCCTCCGCGATGATGCCGGGATCGATGTCCCGGAGCTCCCCGTGGCCGACCTTTGCCGAGAAGCGCCCCGTGTTGCTCGTCCCCAGCACGGTGCCGCCGAGGAAAAGAAGGCCATCCATCTCGTCGGGATCGAGCACCCTCGTGCGCACCGGGTTGAGGAGCCCCTCGAATCCGCCGAGGAAGCCGAACGTGGTCCAGCCCTTCTTGTCAGCCGCGATGACGACCGCCCGAATGACGGCATTGAGGCCAGGGCAGTCGCCCCCGCCGGTGAGGATTCCGATTCGGTTCTTCATGCCAGTAGCAGGTTAATCGACACAAATCCGACCCTCCCAAGCCTGTTGGCGGTCCCGCCACCGCGCGCCGCAACGTCTCTCCCCATTCATTTTGTTAGGTGTTGATGGGCAATATCTCCCAACGCCCACCCGCCGCGGGAGAAGCAGGGCCAGCGTCAGGAGCCGAGCGCCTGCACGCCGAGCGTTCCGACCAGGGACGCCCGGTAGTCCGGCGTCGCCACCCGGGCCGCCTCGGCCCGTGCAGCCGCCAGCCGATGGAGCAGGCTGAGTCTATCCATCACGTCGGAGTTCGCCGCATTCGCGCAGTATTCCTCAAGCGACTGCACGTGGCGCTTCCACAGCGCAACATCGCCGCGCCGCTTGGCCTCCAGCCTTTCGGCGTACCATTCGCTCCCCAGCAGGTGCTCCCTGGTGAAGAGCCGCCGGACTTCGGGCGCCTCCAGCCCGTGGCCGGCGGATGTCGCGCCCTTGGCCATGATCTCCAGCAGCGCCCTGAGCGGCGGACAGGCGAGCTCCGCGGTGCCATCGGCAAAATAGCTCTGCGCGACGCGCATGTGCGTGGCGCAGATGTTGTCCATGCCATCCGCGAAGATCGCGCCATCCTGTTTCTCCGGCTGGAGCATCTCGGCCGTGAACACCGAGTGCGGGTGCGTGAAGAGTCGGCCGAGGAACACCCGGCCGAACTTGGCGGTGATCCTGAAGCCGAGCCGGCTCGCCAGAACCCTCCTGCCCTCGAACTCGAAGTCCTCGCACTTCTCGAGGTAGCCGTGCTTGCGCAGGAAATCCGGATTTCGCTCCTCCGCCGACATCCGGCACCACAGCTCCGGGACCAGAAGACTGACGTCGTGGTTGACCTGGTACTTCGGTCCGACGTAGCCCGCCGCCGAGAGAAACGCCGCGTGGCCCGTGAGGATCTGCGACACCAGCGCGGCATTGAGGTCAATGATGGCAGGCAGGGCGTTGAACGGGCCCTTGGTGAGCGCCCCCTCCGAGCCGGCGCCGGTCGTCGACGGCGACTTGCCGGTCATAGAGCTGATGAACTCGGCGAAAAGCTCCGGCAGCTCGAGGTAGTGGATCGGGCTGAAGACGGCCAGCGAGCGAATGCGCGCCTGCGGGTCGGGCGGGTTGTTTCGCCGGCCGGGGACCAGGGCGTCGACCGGGGTGCGCACGGGGGCGTCCGCGGGCAGCCTGCGGAATAGGCGCGTCGCCATCCGCGCCAGGTGCACCCCGCGCCTGTCGACGAGGTCTGGGCGCAGCTGGAGGTAGCGCGGGTTCTTCGACGGCTTGCCGTCGACCATCCGGGGATGGGCCGACGACACGAAGTACGCCGGCCCGCCGGCGTCTGTCGCGGCCGCACGCACCAGCGCCTGCATCGGCGCCGTGAATGTGGAGAATCCTATCGCCTCGTCCACCAGCGCCCGCGCGTCCGCCCGAGTCAGCGGCTCAAAGTTGGAGATGAAATTCCCGGGCTCGGAAAGCTCGCGCTCGGTCAGCTTGTCGTAACCGCGGTGGACGGCGTCGTCCGGCCGCTGGAAGAGCTGCTTCTCGCAGTTCTCCACGAACTTGAGCGAGGCCGCGGACGACCCCGCGCCGCCCGGATGGAGCGCGGCTGCAGGCACGACGACCGAGGCCGTGATGTCGTCCTCCATCTGGACCTTTGCCGCCGGGTGGAAGTCCTCGCGAAGGCCGAACACGCGCCACGCGCCGTCGGCGTCGAAGCCCATGCGCAAGCAGCTGGCCGAGAGCCTGCGGTTGTCGCACTTGAGCTCGTTGCCGGGATTGCCGTTGAGGATGTCTACCGAGAAGTGCTCGCGCCACCCGCCCTCCCACCCGGCGCACGAGTGCCTCTTCACGACGAAGACGATCTCCTTCAGGTACTGTGGGATCGAGCGCAACCACGCGTTGTAGTCGTCGGCGTATTCCTTCTCGGCGGGCGTCAACAGCTTTATCACGGAGCCCAGCGAACGCTCGGGGCTGAGGATCGGCCTCGTGTCCGAGCCCCGTCTCGAGGGGTCTCGGAACCGACCCGAGTAGTCGCGCTCGACCAGCTCGGCCACGCGGTCCATGTCGCGCTCGAAGTCCGCGACGAAGACCGGCCCGGGCAGGATCGCATCCGAGATCGCCTTTGATATCTCCGATTTGCCGCCGCCGGAAACGGTGCAGGGCTTGTGGCAGAGCGTCCCCTCGGCGACCGTGCCGACGATGTGCCACGCGGAATGCGCCGGCGGCTGCTCGAGGTGGACCTTGTACCCCGAGGGCCGGACATAGGTGCGACCCGCGCGGAAGGGAAGGGTCTGGACCGCGCCATCCTTCACCCAGGTGATCCGCTGGCGGTTGAGGTCGAAGGCGACGTCCTCGGGCACGTAGATGATGTCGGGAAACTCGCGGTCGACGGCGTAGCCCTCGGGTCTCACTTCCATCAGCGGGGCGTAGCGCTCCGCCACCTCCGCGAACGAATGGCCGCGCTGCTGCACATGGAGGTTGCCCGAGAACTCCTCACCAAGGTCGTACGCGGGGTAGACCAGGGCACCGCCCGCATGCTCCTCCTCCGCCAGCCCGAAGAGGTTCGCCGAGTAGCTGATCTGCGTCTTCACCTCCTTCTTGCAATACCCGTAGTAGTTGTCGGCGATGATCGTGACGATCACGCCACTCGCGTCCCGCGCGCACACCTTGAAGGCCGAGCCGCCGTTGTAGAGCTCGCCGGGCTCCTTCCAGCACATCCCGTCGCGTCGTTGGCGCTCCGTCGCCTTGTCGTGGGCGGGGAGCCCCAGCTCGCGCTTGGTGACCGCTGTCAGGTGCGGCGCGAGGATCACGCAGCCGGTGTGCCCGGTCCACCCGGCGGGCTCCAGCGCCGCGTCATTCTCGGGCAGGCGCGGGTCGCCGGCGTTGCCGAAGATGCGCTCCACGAAGTCCAGGTTGGACACCAGCGAGCCGGGGGCGAAGAAGCGGACCTCCATCCTCTTCTCCTCTATGAACCCCGGCACCGACGGCACCACCAGCGGCCGCAGCAGGAGCGAGACGAAGCACGCGGCCTCGTCCGGGCTTCCCGACGTGAAGGGAAGCTTCAGCAGGTCGCGGGGCGGCTTCAGCGCCCGCTCCAGCAGGCGGACGAAGACCGCCGCGGGCACGCCCAGCTTGTCGTCGGGGATCGGAAGGCCGCCCTCGGCGATGTGGAAAACCCCCTGGGTCGTGCGGCGGTCGTTGGCCGGATTATGCAGGACGCCGTTGCGCAGGCGGTAGCTCTTCAGCAGAGAGGACGAGAAGAGGTCGCCCTCCAAGGGGAGCGCCAGCTCGCGAGCCAGGCCCGGCTCGTCGAGCACGAAGGTGCGCGAGGGAAGCCGGGGCACGGGCGCGGTTCCGGCAAACGTCCAGTCCAGGTAGGCCTGGATGCGCCCGTCCACGGGACACAGGCGCACCGGCTCCAGCCTGTATTCCTCGTGCTGCCTAGCCAGCAGGGGCGCGGCGAGCTTGGCCCATGCCACGCTGTCGCGGTCTCCGATGGGCGAGAACCCCAGAAGCGTCAGTCGAAGGTTGATCGCCTGGTGCAGGGTCGCGCAGGGCGTGGGGGACGGTGATTCGGTCATGGGCATCGTTGGAAATCCGGCAGGGGCCCCGGGGCACCCAGCACGTTCAAGCCGATAGCATGCCACATCCGTGCGCACATCGCCACCCCGGGGCAGGTATACCGCTCCGGCCCCGGCGGCTTGACAGGCTGGGCTCCCCGGTCCCTTCCGAACGGGGCGGGCCGCCTCAGGCTCAGGGCACGGTGAGCTCGAGCGGCGCGAATCCGCCGGCGGTCACGGTCACCTTGTCGGACGCCGCAAGACCCGTCACCTGCCAGACCTGGCCGGCCTCGATGGCGTGCTCGGGAACATCGCGCGTCTTCTTGTCCCCGTGCGACGGCACGCTGAGGAGGATCGTCACGCTGACCTTGACCGCGTCCTTCGAGGTGTTTTCGAGCTTCAGGACATAGGGGCCATTGTCGGCGGACCTCTCAAAGGTCGCCGTCAGGGGCAGGGCTGCGGCCTGGTCGGCAAGGGGGCGAAGTGCCGTGCCGCTCTCGGCTCTTAGCGCGGGCGTTGGAAGCATCGCAAGGCTGAAGGCGCCCAGCGCGATCAAGGACGCCCTGATCAACATCGAGCGGGGGGATGACGAGTCGGAGTTTAACATAGGATGTGAGGCTAGCGGTTGCTGAATCCGGCCCGCGGAACTTGTGGGGCGGACCGTCCGCAACCCTACACACGGAGCCGTGACCCACGCGAGCCTCAAGCGGCACTCGCCGCCTGGACCATCGCCGCCCCATCAGCCTCCAAAGACCTGGTGCCAGACCACAGGGATGTTCTCCCAGAAGATCAGCGCCACGCCCATGAGTGAGCCGCCTGCGATGACCCCGGAGGCCACGGGATAGTTGTACAGCTCTGCGCGCTTCGGGTCCCTGCGTTCCATCAGCCACCCGGCAAGCGCGCCGATGAAGAAAAGGAAGCCGTAGTACCAGTGAAACGTCCACGAGAGGCCGACCCCGGAGGCCGACGGCATCCACTTCGCGTGGCGGGGAAACCACTTGGGCAGGAGCATGAGGACAGCGCCCGTGAGCCCCCCGATGGCCATGGACCAGACCTTCACGGGCTCAAGCGAGTCAAACCCCTTGCTCAGGGCGAGGGCGACCACGCGCCAGGCCTGCGCCGCCGGCGCGGGAAACTGGTCGGACCCGAGCACGCTAGCCGTGGGCACCATGACGCGGAACGCGAGGACCGTCGCCAGCGTCCCTACGAAGATGCCGCAAAACTGCGCGATGAACTGCTTCCTCGGGTTTGCGCCCAGCAGGTACCCGCTCTTGAGGTCCGTCAGCAGGTCGGCCGACGAGATGGCAGCGCTCGAGGTGATGTTCGCGCTCATGAGGTTCACGTTCATGTTGCCCGGGTTTAGCCCGCCAAAGACCAGCTGCGTCACCTTGCCCATGGCGCCCACGGGCGTCGTGTCGGTCTCTCCGGTCACGCGGCAGGCCACGAGCGCCAGGAAGAACGACATCGCGACCGCCACCACGCTCTGCCAGAGCGGCATGTTGAAGCTCGCCTTGGCCAGCCAGCAGAGCGCGACCAGCGAGACGGCTTGGCCGATGACAAACCACGACATCGGCGTCTCGATGGCATCGAGCCCGCCCGCCGGCTTGGCCTTGCCGCCGAGGAGGCCGCGCAGGCCGCTGAACGCCTTGGCGATCGCCCGCCACTGCATGAAGAAGGCCAGCAGCCCAGAGACGACCATGCACGAGACGCCGCCCCAGAGCGTCCACTGCACGACATTGCGGTAGCCGGAGCCCGTGATCACGCCGTGCGCCTGCATGAGGGGCACGAAGACCGCCCAGCACAGCGTCCCCCCGAGGAAGATGCTCGAGGCGGCGCGGATTCCCATGAGCGTGCCGGCGGCGATGAAGATGGGGTCCCAGACAAACGTGACGGTGCGCCCGATCCACGCCGGCCCGAAAACGACGTTGTCGAGCCGCTCGACGAGCCCGCCGAGCCCGAAGGGCTCGAGACGCGGGCTGACGAGCCTCAGCCCGTCGGTCCAGAACTGGCTCACACCCGCGGCGATTCCCGCATAAGTGAGCGCCCGGGCGGACTGTGCGGCGCGCTGCCCCTTTGAATACAGCGCCCGCAGCGTCTCGGCCGTGGCGATCCCCGTGGGGAACCGCAGCTGCTCCACATTGATCATCTGGCGCTTCATCGGGATCGCCATTGTCACGCCGAGGATCGCGAGGAAGAACACCCAGGCGAGCGTGAGCCCCAGCGGCAGCGCCTGGT